>JAOAPP010000663.1 GCA_025462985.1 Bryobacterales bacterium
TGAAATCGAATTGCTGTTCATTGTGCCCGTAAGTTATCGGCCTTCAGTAAACCGAAAAGTTACAGTGGGACCTTTTTCGCACTCGTACTTATGGCTGGTACCTGCGGGAGAAACACTGTGTTCTGACTTTCCGGTATTTTTCCTGGATGGCCAGTCCTCCTCAAGCTCGGTTAATCATGGCCGCCGCGGTCGATTCAAAATACCCCCAAAGCAATTGCTTCGCTTGGTCCGGGATATCAACTTCGGTCAGCGCAACCTGCATCATGCGCAGCCAGTGCTGCCGGGCCAAGTCACTTACAGGGAACGGCGCATGCCGCATGCGGAGCCGGGGATGACCGCGCTCTTCGATGTATCGCTGCGGGCCTCCAAATCGAAAGATGAGAAAATCCCGAAGGCGCTTTTCCGCTCCGGGCAGATCTTCCGGCGGATACATCGGCCCGAGCACGTCATTGTGAGGAACCTGCTTGTAAAAAGCGGAAATGAGCTTTTCAAACCCCTCCTCGCCGATGACCGAATAGACTTCATGCTCTTCCACGGAACCGATCCTAACACTCGAACCGGTTATTCCGACTCTGCGCCGAGTTCCGACCACTCGGCCTTTGTGACGTCTTCGTCACTGCGGAGTTCGGTGGCTACCTGCTCGAGCAGATCGTTCTCACGATGGCTCGCCTCCACCTCGGCCCTGAGGAAGACATCGTCGGTTTCGCCGATGTCCTCGCTGCGTAATTCCCGCAGGAGCAGAGGTCGTTCGGCCACCGCCTTCAGGAGCAGAGCACGGACCTGGGTTTCCCGGCTAGCCGGGCAGACCGCACCGATCTGGTAGATGACCGGCTCATCGATGCTTTCGATCTTTTGGGCCAGAGAGCGGCGATCAATGAAGCGCGACAGCGGCCGAAATAGAATGTTTATCCCGACCAGAAGAGCCGTCACGAAAACGGCGTCCAACATCTCTCCCGCGCCTGCACAAGCTCCCACGGCAGCCGAACACCAAAGAGTGGCTGCGGTGTTCAAGCCGCGGATGCTGCCGCCGTCCTTCATGATGGCACCAGCCCCAAGGAATCCGACACCGGACACAACGTAGGCGATCACATTGGTGGAATTGGGGCCGCCGATCGTGATGCCCAAATCGACAAAGGCGGCGGCTCCAAAACAGACCAGAGTGTTGGTCCGCATTCCCGCGGCACGCTGCCGCCACTGCCTCTCGACGCCGATAATGCCGCCCAGCACGAGTGCGATCAAGAGTCGAGGAAAGGTCTGCTGCTGAACGAGCGGAATCTGATCGGTCCACCAGCGCAGCCAGGAGCTTTCCATCCTTACTTTTATTACACGCGGCCTTTCGCCGGGGACGCCTGCTTGCCCCGTTATGCTTGGACTGAATGGATCCGCTTCAGGAGTACTCAACTCGCCGCGACCGTCGGCAGGCGGAAGAGCTGTTACTCAAACGTCAATTTATAAGGATTGGAAACTGGCGGCTGGTGTTGGGGATTATCGCTCTGGCGCTGGCATGGCTCTCCTTTGGAGCACACAGAGCGTCGCCCTCCCTTTTGCTTCTGCCCGTGGGAGCGTTTGTTGGACTAGTTGTCTGGCACCAGCGGGTTATTCGCGCGCGTGTCATCGCCACGCGGGCACTTGCGTACTACGAAAACGCGCTTTCGCGAGTGCACGACCGCTGGATTGGAAGGGGCTCGACAGGCGATCAGTTCCGGGACGATCAGCATGTGTATGCGAACGATCTGGATGTGTTTGGAAATGGCTCGATGTTTGAGCTGATTTCGGTAGCTCGCACCGGACCGGGAGAAAGGACGCTGGCAGACTGGCTGCTGGCCCCGGCGAGCCCCGAGGAGGCCGTTGCGCGCCAGGAAGGAATCAAGGAATTATCAGCTCGCCTGGATCTCCGTGAGGACATGGCGCTGCTCGGCGAGGATGTTCGGTCTGGCGTGCATCCGGACAAAGTTGCCCATTGGGGCGCCAGGCCGGCGGTTCCTTTTCCAGGGGGGCTCAGGTTCGGGGTCTTGTTTCTTTCCGTTGGCGCAGTCGGTACGTTTCTGGCTTTTTTCGCGCATCTGCTTCCGCTGTTCCCCTTTGTCCTGGTGCTGGCATGCAATTTTTTGGTCATGTTCGCCCTGCGTGAGCGTACCGAGCTCATTATGGCGGGAGTGGAGACACCGGCTCGGGATCTACGGATTCTTTCGCTCGTGCTGGAAAGGCTGGAGCGTGAAGGTTTCGAGTCAGACCGCTTGCGGCTGATTCACCACCTGCTCAGGACAAACGGTCGGCCGGCTTCAAGGCGGATTGCGCAATTGCAGCGCTGGATGGAGTGGCTCGACTCGAACGATCATCTGCTGGTGAGGATCGTACGGCCGGTCTTGCTTTGGAATGAACAATGCAGCCTCGCGATTGAAGCTTGGCGTCAGGAGAACGGCCTGGATGTTGGCCGTTGGCTGCGGGCGGTTGGCGACTTTGAGGCGCTCTCGTCTTTTGCTTCGCTGGCGTTTGAGCGTCCGTACTGGAGCTTTCCCGAACTGGTCGTCACGCAGTCAGCGATGGTTGAGGCCAAAGAGTTGAGGCATCCGCTGCTGCCGCGGGCGAGTTGTGTCCCGAATGACGTCGCAATCGGCAACAATCTGCGGCTGCTCATTATCTCGGGTTCGAATATGTCGGGAAAGAGCACGCTCTTGCGCGCGGTCGGACTCAATGCAGTTCTGGCCTGGGCGGGATCTCCCGTTCCCGCATCGCAGCTCACTATTTCGCCCCTCCGGGTTGGAGCTTCGCTTCGGGTCACGGATTCACTGCAGGACAACCGGTCGCGGTTCTACGCCGAGATCACGCGGCTGCGGCAGATCGTCGACCTCTCGAACCAGGAGCCGACCGCGCTCTTCCTGCTGGACGAACTTTTGAGCGGGACCAACTCCCATGACAGGCGAATCGGGGCTTCGGCAATTGTTCGCACCCTGGTTGAAAACGGTGCGATCGGCTTGATTACTACGCATGATCTTGCGCTGGCCGAGATCGAACAGGACCTTCAGGGGCATGCTGCCAATGCACACTTTGAGGACAGGATCGTGGGCGGCAAGATTGAGTTCGATTATCGGTTGCGCACGGGAATAGTGACCCGCAGCAACGCCTTGGCGCTGATGCGAGCCGTAGGCTTGGCGGTTTGATAACGCGCCCGTTTAGCTGCCCGTTCCCGAGCCGGTAATCTTCACGTTCTTGAACTCGGCTGTTTCATCGAAAGAGCCCAGGCCGATTCGGCCCGATGTGAGGCTAAGATC
>JAOAPP010000672.1 GCA_025462985.1 Bryobacterales bacterium
ACCGGCGCTTGGCCTGGCAGAACGGGATCGCCATGCGGGTGAACTGGAGGCGTCTCGCGCTGAGTATGTCCTGAACACGACTCGGGATCTGGTGGAAGAATTCGGCGAGAGTGTTTCACGGCTCGAAGGCCCGCAGCCATCGCTTTCGGTTGTATGTGTTCCGAGCCGAGACGAGGCGGACGCCACGGTCAACGTCATGCTGGTGCATGCTCTGAGGGCAAATGGGTTCAAGGCGCGCGCTCTCGCCGTCCCGCAACACCCAGGGGACATCGCGGACCTCAATAAGGACGACATGGATGTCCTGATTGTTTCCGCACTGCCTCCGCTTGCCTTGATACCGGCGCGCTCGCTTTGTCGAAGGTTTCGAAAGGCTAATCCCGAGATCAAAATCGTTCTCGCCGTCTGGCAATCGGAGAATCTTTCTGACGAAATCCAGAAGCGTCTTGGGGGCGTCTGTATCGATTCGGTGGTGGTGTCGGTCGCCGAAGCCGTGGAGCGAATGAAGGAGATGAAGGTACTCGAGGCGACTCCCGTCCAGGCATAGTTCGATTGTTAAAATCGAGTTTGTCTACGGCCGCCTTTCTCCTGCCCGAAACCACCGTAAATGCAGATGGTACCGGTCCGACTCTCGATCTTGGCGAGGGAGCAACGGGAGTCCTTCTGACGCTGGGCGTGTCGCACGTGATCGAACAGGAATCGCTGCTTGTATCCATACACGGCTCGGCCGATGGTGTGGAGTGGAGCGAGAATCCGGTCGTGCAGTTTCCCCAGAAATTCTATACGGGCGTTTCGGCGGTGTTTCTGAATGCCGGGGCGCGCTCCGTGCGATTCCTGCAAGCCCGCTGGAAGATGGACCGTTGGGGACGCGGCACGAAAACGCCGATGTTCCGTTTTTATCTCGTCGCGGAATCTATAGGCGATTGATCAGGCTGGCCACGTAACCGGCTCCGAAGCCGTTGTCAATGTTCACAACCGTTACGTTGCTGGAGCAGCTGTTGAGCATCCCGAGCAGGGCGGCGAGTCCGTTGAAGCTGGCGCCGTAGCCCACACTCGTCGGGACAGCGATTACCGGACAGGACACCAGGCCTCCGACCACACTCGGAAGAGCTCCCTCCATTCCGGCGCAGACAATTGCCACTCGCGCTTCGGCCAGACGTTCGCGCTGATGAAGGAGCCTGTGTATGCCGGCCACTCCGACGTCGCAGATCGCTTCCACGGTATTGCCCATGACTTCGGCAGTGAGTTGCGCCTCCTGAAGAACGGGAAGGTCGCTAGTGCCGGCGCAGACGACCACGATCTTTCCCTTTCCATGGACGGTGCGGTCGCGCCACACGCGCACGACACCGGAGGTGGGGAAGTACTCGGCTTCGGGAGAGAGGGCGAGCACCCGGTCAGCCATTTCGGCTGAAGCGCGCGTCAGAAGCAGATTCCGCGACCTGGCGAGGAGAGAGGCCGCGATTCCGGCGACCTGGTCGGGCTGTTTGCCTTGACCGAGGATGACCTCCGGCATGCCATGGCGCATCTCGCGATGATGATCGACCTTGGCGTAGCCTAGATCCTCGAAGGGCAGGTGCCGTAAACGATCGAGAGCCTCCTCGACAGAGCTTCCCCCATCTCGAACCTGTTCCAGAATGTGCTGAAGTTGCGAAGAGTTCATTAGTTAGTGTAAATGCCGGGTGAGCAGCATCCACTAAAATAGTAGCGTCCCCTTATGCCCTCCTTCCTGCGGCGGCTGCGCCTCACCCTGGACATGATCAAGTTCGAGCATTCCATTTTCGCGCTGCCGTTTGCACTGACGGGAGCCCTTTTAGCATGGCGCGACAGCGGATTCAATATTCCAGGGCTGTGGCCGAGGTTCATCTGGATTGTGGTGGCGATGGTTGCGGCCCGCTCGGCGGCGATGGCTTTCAATCGCATCCTGGACGTCCGCATCGATGCACGGAACCGGCGCACTGCAATGCGGCACTTGCCTGCGGGATTGCTGTCGTTGCGCTTTGCCTGGGGTTTCACATTCGCGAGCTGCCTGGTATTCCTGGTTGCGGCGCGGCAGTTGGGCCCGCTTTGCCTGGCATTGGCTCCGGTGGCCTTGACGGTCTTGTTTCTTTACTCTTTTGCGAAACGCTTCACAATGCTGTCACACCTGATTCTCGGCTTTTGCCTCGGCATTGCTCCGGCAGCTGCCTGGATCGCCATGCGTGGAAATCTGGACTGGCGGATTCTCCTGCTGACCGCGGCGGTCATGTTTTGGACGGCTGGGTTCGATGTGATTTATGCGTGCCAGGACTACGAATTCGATTCGGACGAGGGGCTGTTCAGCATTCCGAGACGGTTCGGGATTGCGGGTGCGCTTCGCATCTCGCGGGCTTTACACGCGTGCATGATCCTGTGTCTGCTTTCACTGGTACTTTCATTTCACTTGTCTGGATTGAGCTTTGCGGGGGTTGCAGTGGTGGTGGTGCTGCTGGTTTACGAGCACGGGCTGGTGAAGCCGGATGACCTCACTCGCATAAACGCCGCCTTCTTTACCGTGAACGGCTACGTCAGTCTGCTGTTCTTTGCGTTCTGGGCAGCCGATATCCTGTTACACCGCCGCTATCTATAGGTCGCCCGTAACCGATGGTGCGCCCATTCCCGGGAGCGCGTTGATTATCCGCTGTAGGAATCCGTTTTTGCATGGGCGGGCCGGCTGTGCCGGAGCCGGCTGAACAAGCGATGCTCCTTCGGCTACCATTGCCGCTATCCACTTACGGCCGCCGTCGTCCACAGAAGTGACCGCGGATATGTCCAAGATCAGCTTTCGAGCTTCCAGAGTCGTTCTGGCCGTAGTCCAGCAGCCGGCCAACTCTTTGATCTCGGCGGATGTAAGTGGCCCCAGTAACTGCAAGCGGCAGGCTTCCACGCTGTCGTGAAGGTAATACCGGAACTTTGAACGCTGCACATTCATATCGACTCACCTTGAGCAATCCAAGTTCCAATTACAAGAGGAGCAGATTTCAGCGCTGCTTTAAGCGTGGATCGCGATAGGAGTCTTGCTTTCCTTCTCGCGCATTTTCGTCAGGAACGCGGTGTCGAACTTGCCGCAAAGGAAGTCCTCGTCAGACAACACCTGTTCGTGCAGCGGAATGCTGGTATGAATGCCTTCGATGACGAACATGCTGAGTGCCCGTTTCATTCGCTGAATAGCTTCCTCCCGGCTCATGCCGTGAGTGATGAGCTTGGCGACCAGCGAGTCGTAGTAAGGCGGAATGACACTGTCTGTGTAGGCCGCTGTATCAACGCGGACCCCAATGCCGCCGGGCAGATTCATTCCGGTGATGCGTCCGGGGGAAGGAGCAAAGGTCCGGGGATGCTCGGCGTTTATCCGGCACTCGATGGCATGGCCGTTCAGTGCGATGTTGTTGGGCAGGATGTCCGTGAGCGGTGCGCCGGCAGCGATGTGAATCTGCGATTTCACAAGATCAATGCCGGTGACGAACTCAGTCACTGGGTGCTCCACCTGAATCCTGGCGTTCACCTCAATGAAGTGCAGATTGCCCTTGGCATCCATCAGGAATTCGACTGTGCCGGCATTGGTATAGCCAATTGACTGCATGGCAGTGCGCAGACCCTCTGAGATCCGTTTGCGCAGTGCCGCGGACACCGAGGGCGATGGCGACTCTTCAATCAGCTTCTGGTGGCGGCGTTGGATGGAGCATTCGCGCTCGCCGAGCACTTCGACTGCGCCGTGTTCATCGGCGAGGATCTGGAACTCGATGTGACGCGGCGCTTCCACGAGCTTTTCCATATATACGTCACCGGAGGAAAAGGCGGCGGCTGCTTCCGATTGCGCTTGGACCAGCAGGCCGGGCAGCTCTTCTTCGGTACGAGCGATGCGCATGCCGCGACCGCCTCCGCCGGCGGCGGCCTTCAGCATGACGGGGTAGCCGATTTTGTCAGCGAGCGCAAGTGCTTCTTCCGTGCTGGAGAGCACTCCGCGCGAACCTGGGAGAATGGGCACGCCTGCGGCCTCCATGATGGCGCGTGCGCGCTGTTTCAGCCCCATTTCACGGATGACCTTCGGGCGGGGCCCGATGAATTTTATTCCGGACAAGTCACAGACTTCGGCGAAATCGGCGTTTTCACTGAGAAAGCCGTAGCCGGGATGCACGGCGTCTACATTGGTGATCTCAGCCGCGCTCATCACGCTGGCGATATTGAGATAGCTAAGCGAGCTTTTCGCCGGTCCGATGCAGATGGCCTCATCCGCAAACCGGACATGCAGGCTGTGACGATCCGCTTCGGAGTAGACTGCGACCGTCTTGATGCCTATGTCTTTACAGGCACAGATGACCCGCAGCGCGATCTCGCCCCGGTTGGCAATAAGTATCTTTCGGAACATTTGTGGCTTTCTGTTTAGAGTGGCCTGATCTTGAAAAGGGACTCGCCGTATTCGACAGGGCGACCATTCTCAACCAGTTTCGCGATAACGGTCCCGCCCACTTCCGCTTCGATTTCATTCATCAACTTCATGGACTCGATGATGCAGAGCACCTGTTTGGGGTGAACCTGGTCGCCGATTTTGACGAACGGGCCGGTGCCTGGCGACGGCGAATCGTAGTAAGTTCCAACGATGGGCGATTTGACGACGAGCGCAGTCTGGTCGTCATCAGCAGGAGCGGCGGGAGGTATGACCGGTTGCGTAAGCGGCGGAGCAGCGGCGGGAAACTGGTCTTGAGCCGAAAGAGCCGCGGCGGACGCCACCGATACGGGAACCATGGTTGGCAGAACTACGTCCGAGCGCTTTGCGCTGCTGATAGTAACCCGGATACTGTCGTCCCCGCGCCGAACCTCGAGCTCCGCTACTCCTGACTCCTGCGCAACCCGGATCAGTTCCTTGATTTCTTCTATTGTCATTTCCACTGTCTGCGACGCGTCAGCGTTGACGTTACAGAACCACCAGTTCCTTCCCGGTGGGGGTCAGGATCTCGCAACCAGTTTCGGTCACGATCACTGTATCCTCTATACGGATTCCGCCAACGCCTTCTAGATAAACCCCCGGTTCAATGGTGATAGCCATTCCCCGTTCCAGCCTCGTCCCGTCTTTCCGGCCCACGCGTGGTGCCTCGTGAATTTCTAAACCGAGCCCGTGGCCGGTCGAATGAATGAACAGCTTGTCCATCCCATAGCCGCGCAACACTTGCCTCGCCGCGCGGTCTACAGAGGCGCAAGTAGCCCCTGGTTTTAGTGCCTCGATTGCGGCCAGCTGGCTCTCGAGCACGGCGCGGTACATCCGCCGCGTTTTTGGGTTCAGCTTGCCGACTGCATGAGTACGGGTCATGTCGCTGCAATAGCCGGCGACCCGCGCGCCCATATCCACTAATAATAGTTGATTGCCTCGAATGGAATGACCTGTCGGGTGAGCGTGGGGCAGCGCCGTACGGCTTCCGGAGGCTACAATCGTGTCAAAGGCCGTGCCATCCGCGCCAAGAATACGCATGCGGTAATCGATCTCGGCGGCCAAGTCGAGCTCCGACATGTCCGGCTTGAACTGCCGCAGCGCCTGCTCCAGCGCGGCTGAATTGAGATGGACAGAAGCGCGAATCGTGCCGATTTCCGTTTCCGATTTCACCATGCGAAGGCGTTCTACCGCCCCCGAAACCGGCTTCAGCCTCACCGCGGGTAACGCGGCGTGAACCTGACAATGCTCATCGAAGCTGATACGGTTCTGCTCAAAAGCGACCGCCTTGAGCCTCAGACGCTTAATCCAGGAGGCAACTTCTGTGATTAGAGGTCCCTTCGCAATTTTTACATCGCAGTCGGACTCCTGCGAGACCTGGGTCTGGTAGCGCGGATCCGTGAATAGCAGGGACCGATCGCCGGTGAGTAGGAGCGCTCCGTTGCTGCCGGTAAATCCGCCGAGATAGTGAACATTGGGAAGCGCAAGGATGAGAAAGGCGTCTGCCTTCAATTCGCGGAGACGAACTGTCAGGTTATCGCGCCGGTTCGCCAGGTCAGATTGGGAGAGTATGCTCACGTGGCGTCAGGGTTTGAGCAGCAGTTTGCCGGTGGTTCTGCGAGCTTCAAGGTCGCGATGCGCAGAGGCGGCATCACGCAGCTCGTAGATCTTATAGATGTTCAGTTTCAGTCTCCCCTCCTCGATCCATTTGAAGATCTCGGAGGTACGCCAGTCAAGTTCTGCCCGTTCGCTGATGTGATTGGGGACGCTGGGCCGAGTGAGGAATAGCGATCCCTTCTGACTCAGGACGAGAGGATCAATCTGCCCAATGGGGCCGCTGGACTGGCCGAACGTGACCATCATTCCGCGAGGCCTGAGACAATCCAGGCTCTTGTGAAAGGTGGAGCTGCCGACCGAATCGTAGACCACGTCTACGCCCTTATTTCCGGTTATGCGGCGAGTCTGATCCACGAAATCGGCTTCGGTGTAGAGGATCACATGGTCCGCGCCGTGTTCCTTTGCAAGGAGGGCCTTCTCTTGGGTGGAAGCCGTTCCGATCACTGTGGCTCCGGCGATCTTAGCCATTTGCACGATAAGCAGGCCCGCGCCTCCCGCCGCAGCATGAACGAGGCACGTTTGTCCGGGCTGCAAAGGAAAGGTGGACCGCGTCAGATAATGGGCGGTCATTCCCTGCAACATTACGGCGGCGCCCTCTTCAAAACTGACGTAATCAGGGAGTCTCACCAGGCTGGCGGCGGGAACAGAAGCGAATTCCGCATAGGAACCGCGAGACATGGGGTACGCGACCCTCTGACCAACCTTGAAGTTAGCGCCTGGACCGATCGCTTCGATAATCCCGGCCCCTTCATTGCCAAGCTTCACCGGTGTTTCCGGCGCCTTATACAGACCTGCCCGAAAGTAGACATCGATAAAGTTGACACCGCTGGCTTCCAGCTTGACCAGCGCTTCCCCAGGGCCGGGCTGGGGCTTCTCGATATCGATGTACTGCAGATTCTCAGGACCGCCGACTGGGTCCGCCACTACGGCTTTCATATATGTAGCTGATTCTACGATGCCAAAGGGTTGCGAGTTCGCAACCAGCGACGAACGTGCAGCACTGCCGTGTGGAGAAGGAGGTAGGTGATGGTGAACGGGGCAAGCAGGAGGCCAGCAACATTGGCACCAAGAGAGCTGAGCAGGCCTCCAGAAGAGTAATCCGCGAACGGATTCAGCCGCTTGAAAAGCATCAGGCGAGCCGTCTTAAGATTCCAGATATCCAGGCTGAAGTAATTGGCATCCTCGTTCACGATGAGGAGCTTGGCGGAAGAGCGGAAAGCCAGCACCCACTTCCACTTTTCCAGGATCGGCGATCCTGTACAGAGAAAAGTGAGGACCGTGTAGGGGCCGGAAACCAGCTTGCGAATGAATGCGCTACGATTCCGACGCGCCTCTTCGTCGTATACGGAATAGACAGTGCCACGATCGAAGTCGAACGCGGCCGGAGGCGTGCTGTAGCAGGTCAATATGTCCACCCGCCGCGCGCCTTTGAAGTTGTAGAAGTAAAATAGGATCCTCGCGGTTACCTGTCGCGGGCCACTTTCAATCAGCAGGAGGCAATCGAAGTTCGGCTGCGCCCGTGCCAGCAGTCGATACCCGGGACGTTTTAACTGTTGTCGCGCACGGACTGTCAATTCGTCAGGCTGAGCTTCGGTCGAGTCATGGGCAAACGGATTCAGCCGCTTGAAAAGCATCAGGCGAGCCGTCTTAAGATT
>JAOAPP010000684.1 GCA_025462985.1 Bryobacterales bacterium
GCTCTTCCGATCTTTCCGCCAGCGTCAGGCAGCGCGCAAGAAGTCGCCAGCGAATTAGGCACGCCGGATCTGTCGGCTTTCTTCCGTTATCCTCCCGCAGTCTTGGCTTCCAACGCTGGAGGCGGAAAGCGCTTTTTGTGGGGTCCGGGTCGCTCGCCTGCAGTTTCACTGTCCGTGATCGCCGCAAGGGCACGCTGAAATAAAAGGTCGAACCCTGGCCCGGTTTGGATTCGGCCCAGATGCGTCCTCATAGCGAGCGATTTCCTTGGACCAGAAGAGTCGTTCAGCGCGCCAAAGCGAAGCCGAACAACGTGTCGCCCGCACCCGCCACTATGTATTGCCGCCCGTCCAACTCGTAAGTCATCGGGCCATTACTCACCGGCGCAGGAAGTCGAAAATGCCACAACGGGTTCCCGGATTTTGGATCCCATGCGATCAGGTTGCCCGAAGGATCGCCGCTGAACAGGAGTTTTCCAGCAGTGCTCAGCAGGCCCGAGGCCGCCAGGCCCTTACCGGGAAATTCATGGCACCAGGCAACCTCTCCGGTCCGGTAATCGATCGCTTCAAGGACCGCCCGGCTCTCCAGGTTGCGACCGGATCCACCATAGCCCTCTGGCTTGGGATCTGTGTCAGTAAGGTACGCGAGACTATGGCCGCGAATTGCGTTGACATAGAAGAGCCCTGTCTGCGGGTCGAAACTAGGCGCGAACCAGCTTGTACCTCCAAGGGCCGCGATGTCCAGCAGTGCTCCATCAATCTTCGGCTCCTTGTCTGTGTTTGGAACGGGTCGCCCCTCCTCATCTGTACCCTTCGACCAATTGGCTGGGACGAACGGCTTTGACACGATGCTCTTCCCAGTGGTCCGGTCGAGAACGAAAAAATAGCCATTCCTTGCCGCTTGCGCCAGCAGTTTCCGCTGCACGCCGTTGACCTCAGCGTTGAACAGCACTGGCGTTTCCACGTTGTCCCAATCATGAGTGTCGTGAGGCGACGCCTGAAAGGACCATGCCAGCTTTCCAGTATCCGCGTGCAGCGCGACTATGGAACAGGTCCATAGGTTCGTGCCTTTCCTTCCCTGTCCCGCATAGACCGGATTGGGATTACCTGTTCCCCAATACAACAGCTTCAACTCCGGATCGTAGGTGCCAGGTAGCCACGTCATGCCTCCGCCATGTTCCATCGATCCTTTGTCCGGCCATGTTTCGGAACCGGGTTCGCCGGGCCGCGGTTCCGAATTCCAGCGCCACTGGAGCGCGCCGGTCTCCGGGTCTCGCGCTTCCAGATAACCCGGGACGTCCATAGCGTCTCCACCCACCCCGATGATGACGTGATTGCCCACCACCATGGGAGCCATGGTCGTGAAATACTGCAGCTTCGCATCCGCCACTGGAACGCGCCATCGCTCTTTGCCACTCTTCGCATCCAGCGAAATAAACCAGCCGTCCGGCCCCAGAAAGTACAGCCAGTTGCCGTACATGCCCACGCCCCGGTTCCCAACCAAGTGCCCGCCCTTGTCTTGCCACGTGTACTCCCAGAGCTGCTCTCCGGTACGCGCATCGATCGCCCAGACATGATCCGGAACAGTGAAATACAGTACTCCGTTCACTTCGAGCGGCGTCGACTTGATCTGTACATTGGGCATGCCCCGGAGTTCCCCGACAGTCACGCGGTGCATCCAGGCGATCGCCAGGGATTTGACGTTTGAAGAATCGATCTGCTCGAGATTGCTGAATCGACGGCCCGAGTAATCACCGTTATAGGTCGGCCAAGTATCTGTCGAAGGATTCAGCAACTTAGCCGGATCGAGTAACTGGCCGCTCACCAGACACGACCCGAGGCAAAGGATGGCCAGAGCGGCTGTTTTCACTTCAGAGTCTCCAAGTAGGCCAGCACGTTATGCATATCCTCGTTGGTGTACCGGTCGAGTAGTTCTCGATGTGCACTCAGCGGATCCTTCATCACGACGGTCACCGCATCGCGAGGCCAGGAATGGTAAGTGCCATCCTGGTCCCACAGCGAAACGCTGAAGTCATCGATGCGCTTCAGTTTGCCCGAGATCGATTGGCCCGAATGCTCCGTGACGGTCACCTCGATGGGGGGAGATTTGCTTGGATAAAGAAACTCTGCCTGCAAATCCACCGGTTCGTACCGGGCCGCCACATGGGCCAGATCGCCCCTGGTCGAATGACAGCCGGCGCATCGACCCGCAGTCTGAAAGAACTTCTCGCCCGCTTTTGAATCTCCGGTAATCACGTTGCCTACTTTATATGCATACCGGTTCGCGGCTGCTTCCACCCGCGAGTGCAGAAACTCCGCAATATCGTAGATCTGCTCTGCCGTGAAACCCGGGAAGGCCGGCATGCCTCGTTCGGGCCGGCCGTTTCTGATCACTGACCCGATCATCTCTCCTTTCTCGTCGTGCAGCACCACCGTCGAGCGGACCAGGTTTGGACCTTCAGCCCCGTTTGCTTTGACCCCATGGCAAAATGCGCACGCCTGCGCATACGTCTTTTCTCCGCGTGCCGCGGCCGCCGCATCGGGCGGAGGCGCTAACCCCAAAAACTCCCGCCCACGCTCGACTTGCTGAGATTTGGGCTTCTGCGCGGACAAAACAATCAGAACTGAGAAGAGAAGGGCAATCCCGGAACGTACAAACCTCGCAACAAAACGCATTCGTAACATTATGTGTAAGTCGAAACGAGGGTACCGGTCCCCGCTTTCTTCACCAGATCAAAACAACATCAAACTTTGAATCCTAGCTAAAACCCCAGCGTCCTGCACGCAAAAAAAATTATAAGCAATAAAAAGTTACTCCCGATGTTTCTGTCATCCGATTGTTTGGAATGACAAAGCGTCTTTGACTCGTCAAGTCATTGTTGTTGGAGCAGGGCCGGGCGGACTGACCGCGGCGGCGATTCTCGCAAAAGCCGGAGCACGAGTGACAGTGGTGGAGCGGTTGCCGCACGTGGGAGGTCGTACCTCGACCTTCCAGGCCAAAGGCTTTCGCTTCGACCATGGCCCGACGTTCTTTCACTACCCGCAGGTTCTTGAGAGCATCCTTGACGGCATCGGTTATAACCTTTGGCGCGAACTGAAGCTGGTACAGCTCGACCCGCAATATCGCCTCGTGTTCGGCAAGGGCGGCGACCTTCTCGCCAGCCCGAACGTGCGCCGTATGGAGGCCGAGGTGTCGCGCATCAATCCGAAGGACGCTCTGCAGTTGAGGCGCTTTCTGGCCGACAACCGGGTGAAATTGGAGAAGTTCAAGCCATTTCTGGAGACATCCTTCGACGGCTGGCGCGACACACTGAAGCCACAGCTGTTGCAGTTACTGCCGATCCTGAAGCCGTGGCGCTCGCTCGATTCCGAGCTCGGCCGCTATTTCTCGGACGAACGCATCCGGCTCGGCTTTTCATTTCAGTCGAAGTATCTGGGCATGTCTCCCTTCGAGTGTCCGAGCCTGTTCACGATTCTTTCGTTCCTGGAATACGAGTACGGTGTGTTTCACCCGATGGGCGGTTGCGGATCTGTAACTGCTGCGCTCGCCAGGATCGCGAAGCAACTGGGTGTTGACATTCGTTTGAATTGCCCCGTGGAGGAAGTGCTCGTCTCGGGCCGTAAGGCGATTGGTGTTCGCACTCCCCA
>JAOAPP010000698.1 GCA_025462985.1 Bryobacterales bacterium
CCTACGCTTGATGCATGCCGACTGAACAATCGCGCAATTGGATCGATAAAGTGAAAGACCTGTGGTGTGAGTTTTTCCACCATGGCACGATGTGGCCGATCAACGGACGGTACCAATGCCGAACCTGCCTGAGATACCATGCTGTGCCGTGGGAGGCGTCAAACCGGCGGCCCATCGCTGCTCGTGAGCATACCCGAAAAGTTTTGGATATAACGCACTCGACCCGGTAGATTGGCGGCGAACTGCCATTCTTAGTATGTGGAGTTGAGCGAGAACGCTCCGACCCTCACCGCCGGGGCGATGCTGGACGTCTTGGAGTGTTGCCTGCATGCGAGCCGATCGGAGTGGCTGTTTCTGCGGGAGTTGCGGATTGGAGTGGGGCACCGAAATCACTCGCTGCAGCGGCTGGATGCGTTTGCGCTGAATTGCCTCCCGCACCTGGCGAGCAAGCGGGTTTGTTATGAGGTCAAAACTTCTCGGGCGGACTTCCTCAACGAGGTAAGACAGCCGTTGAAGCGCCGGATCGGGATGCGATTTTCGAACGAGTTTTTCTTTGTCACTCCTGAAGGGACGTTGTCCGTTCACGAAGTTCCGGTTGAGTGTGGCCTCATTGAAATCGGTTTGGCTGCAACGGAAGAGGCAAGGGCTTCCGTGCGACGGCGCGGCGGACCGTTTTATCTGGATGCCGAGCGATCGTGCTACTGCCTCGTGACGGTGCCGGCTCCCTGGAGGGACACGCCTGGGCCAACCTGGCAGTTTGCGGCTGCGATGCTTAGAAATCAGCGGCGGTCAATGGAGGAGAAACCTCCACCACCGCTTAAGCAGCAAAAGCTCGACTTGGGCTGAAGGAACTGACTTCAGGCTTTAGCGCACGCGCCATTCTTCAATACCAGCCGACGCATTCGGTTGAAGCTGCAGTTCGAGGCGTAGCGCGGTGGTCCGGACCGGCTTAAACGTGACCTCGTTGTAGCCGTCGAGCGCGACCTTATATGCATCGGCCGTTTGGACGGGCTTCCATTGTTCGCCGTCCTTGTACAGCAGCCGCCACGATGCCGGCGCCTTGACTTCCCCTTCGGTTTCCGCGAACCAGTAAACGTCCGAGCTCGAGACCTGCTCGGGTTTATCGAAATCGTACTGGATCCATTCAGCAGTACCTTTTCTGGGACGCCAGTCGTAGAACGAGCTGGTGTCGGCGGAAGAGGCTGGTTCTTCGCTGTCGGCTACGAACCTGGGATCCTTGACTCCGTTGTCGGTGACGGTGCTGCCGGAGGAGGTGACCTTGCTCCTCATTGCAAGGGTCGGGTAGGGAGTGGCGTGGACGGCGGATTCTGTGTCGGCGATCCAAACTTCCATTTGCCCTGGTCCTCGATTGGCCCACGCGTAGTACGGGATAGCTGTGAATTGCTCGGCCGAGTGCTCGAGCTGGTGACCAGCGTTATAGCGATACGCTTCGGCTCTGCCTTCGATCACCTCAACTCCGTTGAGCAGATGAGGCCGGAACTCCGCCTTGAGTGCATTCGTGTCACTGAGAAGCAGATTGCGTACGTGCTTGTCCGGGCTATCTACCCATTCGGCGGCGTAGACTAGCGGCCCGCGCTGGAGCGCGACGCGGCCGCGATCGGCGAGCACCTCGTCATTCGCCCGTACCCGCCGGATCGGCATGGGGAGGCTCAACTCGACGATGTCTCCCTTTTTCCAATCACGCGCGAGGGTAGCGTAGCCGTGATCGACAGCTAGTTCCTGCTCTTGACCATTCACGGATAGCTTGACAGCGGCAGGTTCGGCTTTTTCGAAACGGTAGAGGCTGCCCGGAACGGCCTGACCGCGGGCCCATCCCGGAATCCGGAGTTTCAGGGTGAAGTTGCCGGCGGTAGCCGGATTGACGGCGATGCGGATGTCGCCATTCCATGGATATTTTGTTTCCTGGACGAGGTTCAATTTGCGGCCGCCGCCAAGATCAATGTCGGCGCTGTTGGCCATGTACAGGTTGACGAAGACGGTGTCTTCTTGCTGGGCGTAAACGTAGCCGGGAATCGAAGGCATAAAGCGTGTGATGTTGCCGGGGCAGCAGGCTACACCGAACCAGGCGCTTCGCTTGTGCTGACCGTTCGATTCGAGCGGATTCGGATAGAAATAGGTTTTGCCGTCGAGAGATACGCCGGAGAGAAGGCCGTTGTAGAGAGTGCGTTCGAAGACGTCAACGTATTTTGCGTCGCCATGAAGAAGGAACAGCCGCTGATTCCAGAAGTCATTGGCGACCGCGGCACAGGTCTCGTTGTAGGCAGTCATGTTCGGGAGCTCGTAGTTGGCCCCGAAGGCTTCGCCGACTCCGGTGGATCCGATACCGCCAGTGATGTAGAGCTTCTTATCGACGACGTTGTTCCAGATCTCGTCAATCGCATTGACGTAAGCGGCGTCTTTGGTGAGGGCCGCGACGTCGGCCATGCCGGAGTACATGTAGCCGGCACGTACGGCGTGGCCCTCCGCTTCGGTTTGTTGCGTGACGGGGATGTCGGCCTGATTGTAGGCGCGGCCTCCGGTGCGGCAGTCCAACATGAACTTCGCCAGGGAGAGGTATTGTTCATTCCCGGTAACGCGGTAGAGCTTCACCAGACCCATCTCGACGATTTGATGGCCGGGATAGATCTTTCTCTTGTCCGGTCCGAAGGTAGCGACCAGGAGATTGGCACTTTTGGTGGCGACGTCCAGGAGGTTGCGCTTTCCGGTGGCCTGGTAGTGGGCTACGGCAGCTTCGTAGAGGTGACCGAGGTTGTACAGTTCATGGCTGAGGACTTCTTCGTTCACCCAGCGCTCGTTTCCCGCCCAGGGATGCGGATGCTGCGGATCAATGGACCGAGTCGTATACAGGTAACCGTCGGGCTCTTGCGCAGCGGCGATCTTCGCAATGAGCGAATCCACGTAGGCGTCCAGCTTGGGATCGGGATGGACGCTCAAGGTGTACGAGGCGCCTTCGATGACCTTGTAGATATCGGTGTCGTCGAAAGGGTAGCCGGGCGGGTGCTTGTCCGCCACATTCTGACCGCGGATCGCCTCAGCGGCGCGGACGAAGTTTTCGACCCGGCCAGTGCGCTCGCAGTGATCGAACGCGGTTGGAATACTGACGGTTCGGTTCGTCTCAATGCGGGGCGCCCAGAACTGATCGTTCACGTGGACGGAAGTGAAAGGAACCGGTTTGATCGGGTAGTCACGATCGATGTCGGCTCCGTGCGCAATGGCGGCGCAGAGGAGAGGGGCAAAGAGGAAAGTTGATCTGGTCACGAGCTTAGAAGCGTACGGCTGCGCCGAACTGAATCCACCTTGGATTATATTGCGAGAGCGCTTTCCCAAACGTTCCGCTGGACAGGTTGGAATCGACACTGTAGAGGTTGACGCGATTGAAGACGTTGAAGAAATCGAAGCGCAATTGAAGGCGGATGCGCTCAAAAAGAGCTGTATCTTTGCCGAGCGAGACATCCGTATTGAAGAAAGACGGATTGCGGAACCGGCCGAACTTCTCGTTGCCTTCGGTGCCGAATGCCGGATTGGTGAATTGACCCACCGAGAACACTCCGGAGTTCAAGAAGTCCTGCCGATTGGTGGACTGCTTGTAAGTGGAGACATCCGGATAATCGAAATTGTCGCCGTCCGCATTGTAGTCACCGCTGCCCGGCGCATATCCCACAAATTGTCCGGCCGCGTTCTTGATCGGTGCGAAGGCAGCGGTCGTATTGACCGTGAATGGATACCCGCTTTGCACAATGGCGGTACCACTGAGGGACCAGCCGCCGGTCAGATGGCCCACGATGCCGCGACCCCTTTGAAGACCGCGAATCTCATAGTTGCCAGTCAGCGAAAAGCGATTGGGGACGTCCCAGACCGAAGGCCCAAACCAGCGCTGGGGGTCATAGGCAGACGGATAGTATTGTGTGTCGTCCTTCGAAGAAGAACGGGTGTAGGAGAAGTTCAGAAAGCCGCGCCCGCCGAATCGGCCGGTGAAGCTTGTGATGAAGGCGTTGTATCGGGAAAACCGATCGTTGGCGGTGTAGAGAATGGAACCGAAACTGGGATTGAGGCGGGTTGGGACAAGGCTGTTGTGCTCAATCAGATCGCCCTGGTAGGCGTTCACGTCGGCGCCATAGCTGACTGCGGTGGTCTGACCGCCCGCCGACAGCAGGCCGGTCCCGCGCGATCCGGAATAGCCGGCGCTCACCGAGTAGTTACGGCCGATGCGTCGTTCCACTGTCGCCGCCCAGTTATAGACGATGGGGGCTTTCAGATTCGGATCGATAGCGCCAACCGTGAAGTTCAATCCGGGAAGGCCGCCGTGCGCATCGAGCGAGGCCGCGGGCAGCACTGGATAGGTGTAGCCGAATGGAGGTGTGGTGTTGTTTGTTCCAAAGCTGAGGACCGGCCCGACGCCGGCATTGGAATAAAAGGTCGGGATGATAAGGCCGGGCGGATTTCCGCGGTACTCTTCCTGGGTGTTGGCGAGCGTGGGCCAGTTGTGATAAACACCGACGCCGCCGCGTATGGCCCAGGCTCCCTTTCCGCTAGGATCCCAGGCAGCGCCGATTC
>JAOAPP010000723.1 GCA_025462985.1 Bryobacterales bacterium
GATCTGTGGCCGGCATTCTCAAGTGCGTGTCTGAAGAGAGCCTTCGTTCCTTACAGCTGAAAACTCGATGCAAGTTCTGCTAATTCTTGGCTTATCGTCTTTCCTTCTCTCGTTGGTCTTCACGCCATTCGTCGGCAATCTCTTCCGGCGACTTGGTTTGGTAGATCATCCGGATTCCGCGCGGAAACTGCACGCGCATCCGATTCCGAACATGGGGGGCATTCCGATCGTGCTCGCCTATCTGGCCAGCTTCGCGGTCCTGATACTGGTGGGTAAATTCAAGAGTTTGCATGTCGACGCGTCGCTGGCCATGCGTATTGCGCCCGGGGCGGCTGTGATTTTTATAACTGGGTTGTTAGACGACCGTCTTCGTCTGAGTCCTTGGAAAAAGCTTGCGGCGCAGGTCTTTGCCGCCGGATCGGTTTTTATCGCGGGGGTGCATGTCGGCGGAATCGCCTACCACCAGCTTCCATCGTGGCTGAGTCTGCCAGTTACGCTCGTATGGCTGGTCGCATGCACCAATGCCTTTAATCTGATCGATGGGGTCGACGGCTTGGCTGCAGGTCTGGGTCTGGTGGCCACAGCGACAACTCTGGTGGCGTCGCTAATACAACGCAACTTCGGCTTGTCCATAGCGACCGCGCCGCTGGTGGGTGCATTATTGGGGTTTTTGCGTTATAACTTCAATCCCGCTAGCATCTACCTGGGCGACTCCGGCAGCCTTACCATAGGGTTCATCCTCGGGTGCTACGGCATAATTTGGAGCGACAAGTCGGCCACTCTCTTCGGCATGACGGCGCCCTTGATGGCCTTGGGCATACCGATCCTCGAGGTGTGCTTGTCGATTGCCCGCCGTTTCTTGCGAAGACAGCCCATCTTTGGGGCGGATCGGGGACATATACATCACCGTCTTCTCGATCGCGGATTCAGCACCCGGCGGGTCGCCCTGGTGTTGTACGGGATATGCGGGATTGGAGCTGTCTTCTCCCTTTTTCAAAGTGTTGCGGCGGATGAGTATGCACTGGCAATCATTATTTTGTTTTGCGGCATGACCTGGTTGGGAGTAAGAAATCTTGGCTATGCGGAGTTCGGCCAGGTGCGCCGGATCATTTTGGGCGGAGGATTTCGCAGAATCTTAAATGCCCAGCTTTCGCTGCGGACATTTCGCGATTCGCTCTCCACCGCCAAGACACAGCAGGAATGCTGGGAGATTCTTCGTCAGACTTGCGTACAGTTTGGATTTTCCGAGATTCATTGGTGGGTCGGAGAGGAAGTGTATCGGGAGGTTGCTGGAGAGCACCGTACCGATTGCCAGTGGATGCTGCAGATTCCATTAGGCTGTGATGATCACGTCGAGCTGTGCCGATCACCCGGTTCCGAGCTGCAGCCCCTGGATATCGGCGCTTTTGCGGAAGCATTGCACGGCTCGCTTGCCTCGCGGACTTGGCATGCGGCACCACGGGCGGCAAGGGCAATTGCTGTCGGGCAACTGCAGCAGTCTCTGGTTACATCAGATGGCTCCCACTGAAGCGTTCCGGCGTTCTCCAAACGACAAGCCAAAGTCTGTGTGGACGCGAATACAGCTTCTGTTGTCACTCAATTATGTAGGTTCCATATTGCTCTCACTACTTTTCGGTGTTCTCTTTCTGGCGCTGCGTTCCCGGCAATATACTGCGGTGGACGGCGCACTGAGATGTCTGGACGGCTTCTATAATTCAGCTCTCCGTCTGCCCGGCAATAATCACCTTCTGTATCCATTTTGGATCTGGATGTGGACACGGGTAGCAGTCTTCGCCGGATTCCTTACAAGCGATCCCTTTGCGTTCGTCGGTCTGTGCCAGGTAATGAATGGCATTGCGGCCTCCATCGCCATCGGAATACTGTACCTGATTCTGCATACGATCGCCGGTATTCGCAACGCGCTTCTTGGAGCGTTGATGTTTGGTTTTTCAACGGCGGTTGTGCTGCATGCGACAAGTTCGGCAGAGCCGGTCATGGGCGTAATGTTCAGCTTGGCTTCTTTCGCTGCTTTGATTTCGGCATTGCGGGTGAATAGTTCACTGCGTTTATCTTTGGCCGGGGCCTTACTCGCTCTCGCGATGGCATCGTATCAGTCGATGGTTCTTATCGCACCTGCGATGTTACTCGTTTGCGGCTGCTGGGCTCAATCTTCCGGGGCGAAAACGTGGCGCATTGTTGGTTCGCGTTGGCTGATGTTCATGGCGGGCGCTGTCACGGCCGGTTTGATAATCTATGCCGCTGCCTATGCCACGCTTGGGGTGCCACCGGGTAGTATGGTTTCCCAGTTCTTCGCGATGGGCGGCCGCGCGGAGGTTTATGGCCGTTTTGGCACGGCAAAAGTTCTCAACATCCCGTTTGGTCTCATTCGCAACCTCTATTCCGGAGTACCGGCGAATTACGCCGGGATCCGTTCCCTGCTGGGGCGCAGCGACAGAGTTTACTGTATCGCCGCTTTAGCTGGAGGTTTTGCTTTATGCTCCTTTGTAGTCTGGCACGCGCTGGCAGGTCTGATTCAAGCGACTCGCCAATCGAAGAAGCGCCGTATCCTAATCGGAGCAGCGGCTCTGGCATCACTGCTGATCCTGGCGTTTCCGCTCCTTTACTGGGATCCCCTGTATGACAAGCTCTGGCTTCAACCGCTCGCTGTCCTTTTCATTGCTGTCGGCTACGGTACCAGGTTTGCTAATAGGCGACTGACCGAGAGTCGCGCACTGGCAGTGGTTCTTGTCGTCATTTTGATCACAGAAGTATCGGTCAACGTTCCGCGCGCTATTGCCGATCACGTCGCTCCGACTGCTCATCTTGACGAAGCCCAGGATCTTGCCGCGACGGTTCGTCCGAGCGACTCAGTGGTCCTTGACTTCGACGGCGTCTCCAGTTTGTGGCAAGCTTTCTGGGGCCACAGGGTGAACGCTCTGCTTCTACCCGCCTCCAATAAAGAAGAAGCAGCCAAGTGGTTGGAGGATGCAAATCGCAACGCTGCCTCACAAGGAGGCAGCGTTTTCTTCGTTAGCGTTCTCGATCAAAACCGCAAGACGTGGGACGGTTTTCTGGGAAACCGAGTTGGTGTGCCGTTTGAGATGTTCGAGAAATACCGTAAACGGGCAACGATAATCCGCGGATACTTGGCCCCGACAGGCAAGATTACCGTTCGAAAGTTCACGCCGCCGTCGGAAGCGCCGGCTTTATAGCCTCTTCGAGACGACTTAAGAAGGAATCGCTAGGATGATTCAATCAATCGCGCATCGATGCGCAGAATTGCTTGGACAGGATTCCGGGCTCATCGAATTGGGCCGGCCTGCGTATGAGAGAGCCCTAAATTTTGTCTGCTTGGGCCGCGGCATATCGTGGTCCATCAACGGAATGCCGTGCCGGATCGACGCACGTTTTCGAAGCTCGATGGGGCAACGGTATGATCCCGAAGTAGCGGCGTTGCTGAGGCACGCAGTCCAACCCGGTTCCTTATGCTTCGATGTAGGTGCAAATCTGGGTGTGTATGTGCTTCAGTTCGCTCACTGGTCGAAACCGGATGGGACCGTCGTGGCATTCGAACCAAATCCCACCGCGGCGCGAGCGCTGCGTAGACATGTTGACATGAATAATCTGACGGGCCGCGTACTTGTTGTCGATCAGGCCTTGAGCGATGAGGAGGGGACAGCTGAATTCTACGCGGCCGGTTGCAACGGTATGAGCCGGCTTAGTGCGCCTAATCCCAGGATTTCCGATCGCGCAACCGCCATGATTGTTCCAGTCACTACTATCGACTCATTCGTCGACCGCTCCGGTCTGTTGCCCGGTACGATGCTCATCGATGTTGAAGGGTTCGAGATAAAGGTGCTTGCAGGCGCACAACTTACGCTCTCGAAGAAACCCGGTATGGTGCTTGTTGTCGAGATGCATCCGAATGTGTGGGCGTCAGCAGGAACGAGTCGGGAACAAACGGAAAGCCTACTCTCCACGATGAATCTGAAAGTCACTGCGCTAACCGGCCAGCGTGACCCGTTTGAAGAACACGGTCTGGTAACACTGACTTCTACCAATCTGATTACAAGTCGAACGTGAGACACACATTGGCTTGCATTATTAAGTCGGCGGTCCCGGTGAGGCATTGGACAACGCTACAATCCGTGCGTTCCCGCAGCCACCAACTTCGCTGGCTCAAAGAGCGCGGCATGGTGGATGTTGCAAAGCGCTTCTCAGATGCCAACGGTCTGGCTGTTCTGGGTGGTCCTTTCGCTGGGATGAGATATCCGCTTGAATCTGTACTGACCCGGCACAGCGTACCCATGCTCCTGGGAAGCTATGAGCGCGAACTGCATGGAATCACAGAACGCGCACTCCGCGAAAGATACGATCGTGTCGTCGACATTGGGAGCGCGGAAGGCTATTACGCTGTCGGTTTTGCTTTACGAGCAAGATCTCCTGTTGTGGCATTTGACACGGATCCCCGTGAGCTCAGGCTGTGCAAGGAAATGGCTGAGCTCAACGGGGTCGGGCAGCATCTTACTGCGCACGGGTGGTGCTCGGCCGAAACACTGGGATCCCTAGCGGAAAACGCACGCTGCTTTGTTCTAAGTGACTGCGAAGGATACGAAGTGGAGTTATTTGACGACGCGGCTGTGGCGCGGCTTAAGCGATCGGACATTCTGGTAGAGTTGCACGGCAACGTCCACGACATCATGATCCAGCGATTTTCGAGAACGCACGACGTGCAAACGATCCCGGCTTCCGCGAGAGTAGCGAGCGATTACGCGGAATTAGCGCATCTTGGGAGTGACGC
>JAOAPP010000732.1 GCA_025462985.1 Bryobacterales bacterium
ACCACGCCATCGATCACAAACGTGCCATTCACTTCGCCCGGCGACGTGAAGACTTCTCCCCCAGGCAGGTTGCCCCACTTGTTGGGACTGATGATCCCGCTGGTTTTAAGCCATTTGTGGTCCGGAGAAAGGTCTGCTTCAATGCTGGTTCCCGCAGGCGTCACCGCCCGAATTTTACGAGCCTTCGTAACGATGTTCATCACCCGGACTGACAGCTCATCCACTTTCATGAAATCGGCCCGCATGCCTTCCAGCATGATTCGCCGCTCGATGTTGACCATATGCGCATGCCGCATCTTTCTGCGGTTCACCACATCGGTCATCTGCATTCGCGTATGCAATTCGTTCGGTTGAGCCCGCGCTGCAAAAATGCTCACATCACTCGTTTCCATGTCTTCGAGGACGGCCTGTGGCATATCTACCAGCGGCCGCGGAGCAAGCTCCTCCAGGACAAAGGCCCGGTACCGGCAGCCGCACGTCTCCAGTTCCGTCACCAGGCTGGCCGCAATCTCCTGGCAGGCATGGTCCGTGATGACGGTCACCTTCTCGAATGGCTGTATTCGCAGACAAACGAATACCGCATTATGCGCGCCCGGCTGCAGTTCAGGGTCAAACGAGACTTCGCTCAGATTCGTGCTCATTGTGCAGTGCCGGTCGCAGCCGGTTCCGGGGCCAGCGCAGCCTCCGTCTCATAGATGATGTAATCCACAACTTTGGTCAGATCGCCCGTTTCCTGGAAAATACGCAGTTGCCGGTCCGCGCCCGTCCCCTGTTCCAGAATGCGGTAAATGTAGTTGATCTCGTTGCGTGAGCCCAGTTCATCTACCACGTCATCCACGAACTCTAAGTACTCATGGATCAGGTCCCGAACCGGAACCTCGATGCTCTTGCCGAAGTCAACCAGCTTCCCGTCAAGCCCGTATCGGAGCGCCCGCCACTTGTTCTCCATGATCAGTGCCCGCCGGTACAGCCGGAATCCCTGGTTTGCTTCGTGCAGTTTGTATAACTTCGCGATAGTCGCCTGAATAAGCGCCGCAATCGCGATCGTCTCGTCCACCCGCATCGGCACATCGCAAATCCGGAACTCCAGCGTGGGGAAATTCGGGTGCGGCCGGATGTCCCACCAGATCTTCTTGGCATTGTCGATGCAATTGGTTTTCACCAGCAGGTCAACAAAAGTTTCATACTCGGACCAGCTCCCGAAGTAATCGGGGATGTTGGTTCGCGGGAACTTGTCGAACACCTTGCAGCGATAGGACTTCAATCCGGTGTCCATGCCCTGCCAGAATGGCGAGTTGGTGGAAAGCGCGAGGATGTGCGGAAGAAAGTACCGAGCAGCATTCATCAGGTGAATGGCCGTCTGCCGGTCTTCTACGCCGACATGCACGTGCAATCCAAAGATCAGGTTGGCGCGCGCCACCATCTTCAGATCCTGCACAATGACTTCGTAGCGTTCATCCGGGTAGATATCCTGTTTGCGCCAGTCGGCGAAGGGATGCGTTCCGGCCGCTGCCAGCCGTAGCCCATTCTGTTTTGCGAGCCCCACAATCTGCGAACGCAGCGCCTTAAGTTCAACGCACGCGCTCTGAATGTCCTTGCATACGCCGGTGCCGATTTCCACGACGGACTGATGCATCTCGGCCTTGACGGCTTCTTTCAGCAGTATCTTTCCCTGCGAGATAATCTCGGTGTCGATGTGCGACCGAAGATCCCGTGTTTCCGGATCTATGGTCTGGTATTCTTCTTCGATGCCAACGGTCAGATTTGGACTCATGACGCACTCCCGTTCCGCACAGATTCGGCTCTACCGGGCTTCTACTTGGAAGTTGCCGCCGCTGTTCTGGTTGGCCCTTTCAGGAACGAGTTCCAGCGAAGATCGGTGTTTGATGTTGGACCGCTGAGTGCCTTGCCAATCGCGAGCTGAGCCACGTTCTCCACCACCCAGTCGAAATTTGCTTGCCCCACAGAGTGTATGTCGGCATCCGGAGCGGGATTGAGAAAATCGATCGCATACGGAATTCCGTTCTCGACCGCAAACTCCACAGTATTGAAATCGTATCCGAGTGCGCGGCACAAGGTGAGGCAGTCCTGGACGACCTTGTCGTGCAGAGCCTGCGAATCGCTGGTGTCCTGCCGCGCGTAGCGCTGATGGTGTGGCTGAAACGGATCGTACTGCATAACGCGGACCTTTTCCTGGCCCACCACGTAGCATCGGAAATACTCTTTGAAGTTCACTGCCGACTGGAGGGTCATGCAGATCGTACCGGTTTCATCGTACGCCTTGAAAAACTCTTCCGGCGAATGGACTTTGTACACGTTCTTCCATCCGCCCCCGCTGAAAGGTTTGAGAAAGGCGGGGAATCCGATGTACTCGAAGACCTCGTCCCAGTTCAGGGGAAATTTCAGGTTCCGCATCGACTGCACGGTAGTCCCGGGCGGGTGGGACTTGTGCGGCAGCACGACCGTGTTTGGTACTGCCACCCCTAACTTTCTCGCCAAAGCATAGTTGAAGAACTTGTCGTCCGCGCTCCACCAGAACGGGTTGTTGATCACCTGAGTGCCGTTGAGCGCCGCGTTCTTGAGGTAGGCCCGGTAAAACTCGATGTCTTGCGAAATGCGGTCGATAATGACGGCATACCCGCTTGGGTCCGCCATTTTGACGGCTCCAATCCGGATGTGTTCAGCCGTGATACCCGGCACATTCCTGCTGTTTATTCTGTCGACCAGAGCGGGAGGAAATGTGTTTTCCATCCCGTAAAGGATTCCGATCTTTGGCATTAAACTCTCCTTCGGACTCGGGCTTCTGGTGTGATATATACCATCGCGCCGGCGAAGCTCCGAATCCTCAGAAGAACTTTTGAGCCATTCTTCGCCACAGCGGCCAATCGTGACGTTCCCCTCCGGTCCACACGTCGAGGAAATGTGGGATGCCCTGTTTGCCTAAGAGATCCGCCATCCTGAAGTTTTCGCTCAGGCAGATATCGCGGTCGCCGACCGCGAGCACAAGCTGCATCTGCCCGTACCAGCTGAGGAACCACGGATCGGTAATATTCGGAATGTAATCGACCGGGTTGTTGAAGTAAAAGTCATCATCGTAATAACCGTCCATGAACATCTTCATATCGAATGCTCCGCTCATGGCCACGCATCTGGACACCAGGTCTGGATGCCGGAGAGCAAAATTCAGAGCATGATACCCGCCCAGACTGCAACCGGTAACGCCGAATCTCTGATTCCCGCTCAGACCCTTGATAAGCGGTGTCACTTCGAAGAGGACGTAATTCTCGTAATCGACCTGCCGCACGACTCGCTCATGCGGATGAATCGAGCGGTTATACCAGCTCTCGCCGTCTACACTGTCCACGCAGAATACCTGCAAATGGCCGCTCTCAACCTTCCCGGCGATCGCATCGATTATGCCGTTGTCCTCGTACTCAAAAAAACGGGCCCTCGATGTCGGGAACACTAAGAGAGGAGCGCCACTATGGCCAAAGGCCAGCAACTCCATCTGACGCCCCAGTCGCGTGCTGTACCAATTGTGATAGTCGCGGCGCATTGTTACACCATTCTGCTAAATCAGTTTTGCTTTCGTTGCAACTGGGACGGATGGACCACTCATCTAAGGAGAAGATCGGACGCGGCTACTGAGCCGCGGGGTCAATTTGAGGCATATCTGGTAGACTGGCGCATTAGTTCTCGCCTTGGGACTTGTCGCCGCCGGTGCTGCGAACGGCATGTACACGCTTGATTTGAAACAGAAACTTCTCCTCGTGCTCGCCCTTATTCTTGTGCCGGCTCTGGGATTGGCGGCGCTCGATGACAACTCTTCGGATAACGAGGACTCCGGCAGCGATGCTTCGGGCATCATCGCCAAATACCTCCAGGCCACCCAGCATCACGATGAGCTGCGCAATGCCTCAATGCAAGTCGACATAGATGCTTCTATCGTGAAGCTTAAAGAGCACGGAAAGCTTCGAGCTCTCCGCAAGATTTCGAAAGTGGGCGAGGTCACATACAGGGTTCTGTTCTTTCAAGGGGACAACACGGTCAAGAACGACGTCATCGCCCGGTACTTACAGGCGGAGCAGCAGGGCCGGGGCGACCAGAAGCTCGCAATTTCTCCTGCAAACTACAAGTTCAAGTTCCGGGGAAAGAAAAGCGCCAACAACGGATCTGTATATGTATTCCAGCTTTCTCCCCGCAAGAAGAAGGTTGGTCTTTTCAAAGGGGAGATGTGGATTGATGCTGGTACTTACTTGCCGCTCGTCGAAAAGGGGAAACTAGTAAAAAACCCTAGTATCTGGTTTAAGAAGGTTGAGTTTGAACGTGAATTTGCCATCCAGAATGGCGTCTCGGTGCCTAGCAAAATGAACAGCACCATTGACGTCAGGCTGATAGGTAAAGTCGATCTCCAGATCAATTACTCGAATTTCGTACAGAATGCCGATGTTGAGGACGACGGCCACGCACGAGCGCAGGGCTTGGCCAGCATAGCCGCAAACTGAGCGGAACCTGCGGGCCATTGAACGCCTCTATTACCCTCTCGGGTCAACAATCTTCCGATTGAGAGTAGTAAGTTGAAGCCCGGTACTGAAACCAAGTACGCTAAATGTTGAACGCTTAAGGGAGTCCATGAGAACGCTTTTTTTGAACCCTCCTTCTTTTGAGGGCTTTGACGGTGGTGCGGGATCCCGCTGGCCGGCCGCCCGGGAGATCGAATCCTACTGGTATCCGGTCTGGCTCTGCTATCCGGCCGGTATGCTTCCGGACAGCAAGGTAGTGGACGCTCCGCCGCATAAAATCTCGATCGATCAAACGGTCGCCATGGCGTCCGACTTCGAGCTGCTGGTCCTGTTTACCTCTACTCCGGGCTTTCACGTCGACGTCCGCATCGCCGAAATGATGAAGGATGTCAATCCCAAGCTGAAGGTGGCCTTTGTCGGGCCTCCGGTGACCGTCGAACCCGAGAAGAGCTTGGCCGCGTCCAGGGCGATCGATTTCGTTGTCAAGCGCGAGTTCGATTACCAGATTCGGGATTACGCCACGGGCAAGCCGCTTGAAGAGTTACCCGGCGTTGTATTCCGCAAGAACGGCGGCTATCAGCACAATCCTGAATCGGGTGTTATCGAGAATCTCGATGAACTCCCCTGGGTCACCAAAGTCTACAAGCGCGACCTCGACTTCCGGCGCTATAACGTTCCTTTTCTCCTTCAGCCTTATGTCTCGTTTTATACGACTCGCGGCTGTCCTGCCCAGTGCACCTTCTGCCTTTGGCCGCAGACTCACTCGGGCCACCGCTGGCGCCTGCGTTCATCCGACGACATAGCGAACGAGTGCCGCTGGACCCTTGAAAATTTCC
>JAOAPP010000748.1 GCA_025462985.1 Bryobacterales bacterium
CCATCCGTAACTGGCGTTTCCTTTACAAGCTTGGTCTCACGGAATGCCGGTGGTTTGAGGGAATCGGCAACTATCTCGCGATGCGAAAGGTAGCCACTTTCGGGAGCGACCCGGATAGTATCAGCCCTGATTCGCCCGTTGTGTTGAATCTGAAGATCCTGTTCTCCAGACCAGGGCTCCCACTGCAGGATCAGGTTGTTCGCGGCAGATCCGAACTGTTTTCTACTCCCTTTCGAGTTTATGAACAGCAGATCCGGGAGCAGTTCACGGCTTTGTTCAGCCGCTCCGGATTTGACGCTAAACGGGACATCGCCGGCATTATTTTGAACCGTTGGGGACACGCTTATCTGAGTCCACAGCCGGGATTCTTCTTCGGTTTTAATGGCCAGCCCGCGCCGGGCGAAGTCCTGCGTTCCAAACCGTTCGGGCGAATCGCTTTTGCTAATTCGGATCTGTCAGGAATTATGGATCACCGTATGTCGATCGCGGAGGCTCGTCGGGCCGTGGAACAGATCAAAACGCAGAGCGCCGCGTAACATCACAACTGCATCCGTACTTTGCAGCGTGTCAAGACAGCTGCGAGCATGAGGATGAAGCCTGTAAACACAGCCGACTTGATTACGCCCGGCCATCCTGCATGAAACTCCCCACTGAAGAAGATGCTTCCGAAAGCAAAGTAGTAAAGGTCTGGCAGTAAGTAGGTGAGCAGCGTATTCGCTCCTGCCGGGCGGGCGAAGGCAGCCCAAGCGGTGCGCTTTCTCACGTCGCAGATCCAGTAACAAAACGGTGAATAACAGGACGCTAGAACCCGCGCTATAGAGGCACCAAGTCGGAGTCGCGCGGATCTTCGAGATACCAAGTGGAGTCAGGAACCAACCGGCCGCCAGTAACAAGAAAGCAAACAGAATTGCGGCGATAGCTTTGTCGCGGAAACTGCTAAGGCGGTCTTCGCCGAAGAAGATGGTGGCGGTCACGATCCCGGCCATTGCGATGAGGCCGAATGCGCCGGAGCCGAACGGCCAGATGTAGAAGGGAAGTTGATCGGGGAACACGATCCATCTGGCAACTGTCATCGCATTCATCGCAACGAGTAAGATGAATCAGCCCAGGGGTGCCCAACGCCAGCGGCGGGTTGGAATGTAGAGCAGCGAGATGGCCAGATAAGTCCAGCCGATCAGACCGAGGATTTCCCAATAGGAGGAATCGAACCATGCCGCGCGTCCATCTGGAGTGATGCGGCGGAAAACGAGGAGCGCCCAAACGAGCAGCGCCAACCCGCCGTACTTCAGAATGCGAAACGGCGTGCGGAGACGTTGGGAACGCCCGTACACGTTCCAAAGAGCACGGCTCCGAGGAGTGCGAGAAGTGCCCATGTCTCGCCTTTGATGCCCATCTGTTTCGAATCTGCTTTGTCTGCGTTTGCCAGAATCAGGCCGAGCGTGACCAGGCCAAGAGTGCGCAGAACGATATGCAGCCACAGCCGCCACAGGGACGGATTCTTCTTCAGTCGCTGAGCCGTCGCAAGCGGCACAGCCATTCCGAGAATGAAGAGGAATGCCGGAAGCACCATATCGACATAGGTCATGCCGTTAATGTCCCGGGGCATGTGGTAGTTCCACCATGGAAGCCCTTTGACGCCTGACAGATCATTCACGAAGATCATCACGAGCATCGTCAGCCCGCGGAAAATGTCGATGGATGCGACGCGTGCAGCCGGCGTAAGCGCCTTCTGTGTTCCGAGCAGTTCCTGAAGCGCGGCGCTAATGGGCTTCTACCTTCTTACTTTCAGTGGAGTGCAACCCGGCGTTCAGGGCATCAAGTAAAGCGCCTTTCGGGTCTCCCGAATAGTCCCAGAACATAACGCCTGCCAGTTTATGCTCATTCACATATCTGCATTTCAGCATTAGAGACCGCTCATCTTCGTAGGAAACAAAAGTTCGCGAGCTCGAGTTGTAGAGGTACGGCGCCGAAGCAGCGCTATCCCAAAACCGTTCGTATCCTTTGTTCAGCATGTCACCGGTGATGTCTCCGAAGTTGGCGAATGCATTCGGAACCGGTCTGCCCGATTGGAACAGGCCATGGTTCTCGGCCGCGACCTCTCCCCAAACGTGCCCGTAGAACGGAACTCCCAGCACGATCTTGTCCGCGGGGACGCCGGCTTTCTCGTATTCATGAACGGAGGCGTCGGCGGAGATGTGTTTAGGATCGGACGGGTTGGTAAAGAGCGGCGCATGGTGCCCGGTGATTTTGTCGCCCTCGGGCTCGTAGTAGTCGTACGCCATCAGGTTCACGGTGTCCAAATACTTTTGCACTTTGCGCATTTCAGTATGAGACAGAAACTCTGTGGATGCGCCCGTTGCTACAGAGGTGAACAGATGCTTGCCAGACTTCTTTTCTTCACGGTCGAAGCGTTTGCGAAGCTCTTTGAGCAGAGACGTATAGTTCTTCTTGTCCTCGGGACGGAACTTGTTGTTGTCGCCGATCATGCCCGGATATTCCCAATCGATGTCGAGGCCGTTTAATTGGTAGCGTTCAACAAATTGCACCGCGCTTTCGATGAACGCCTTTCGGCTCTTTTCCGTGAGCGCCATATCGGAGAAGTTGCCGGACCACGTCCATCCACCGATGGAAACCAGCACGGCTAATTGCGGATTCTGCTTCTTCAATTCATTGAGCGCCGCGAAGTTCTCCCGATCATGGGCGAATCCTTCCACTACGCGACCACCCTGCAGGTTTGCAAATGCATAGTTGATCCGCGTCAGCTTATTCGCGGCAATCTCGCCGGGTTGAATCACGCGGTCTTTCACGAACACATAAGCGATTACCTGTTCTTTAGGTGTGGGCAAAGCCGCAGCCGACAACAGGCCGGGCAGGAGGGATAAAACAGACAACGCTAAAGCGCGCATGTAGATTACATCGTTTGTAACACGGCGCAGTAGCCCGGCTGGCGTTTGTTGCTACTTACCGGCTCCGCGCATCACGGCCGACAAATCCTCATACTGGTCCGTCGCGATGAAGTTCACGCCCGCCTCTGTCGCCGCCCGCCAGCGCTGCTTCGCTGCTTCGGGTGAGCCGAAGTTGTATCCTTCGAGCCAGCCCTTCTCACGGCCCGTGGCTTTGTCGAATCCATCGAGCGTGTAAAAGCGAATCCAATAGCCCAGCTTATGGGCGTGCTCGACGAGAGATCTCAACCGCGCCATATCTGCTTCCGTCCATGCTCCCGCGTGCGGCTGTCCACCCTCTTCCACCTCGTACCAGGAGTTGTTCCACCACCGGCGATAGTTGGTCGGCTTCTCGGCCAGCAACTCCGACGGCGGCAGCGTGGCGGCCAGGTGTTGCAGTTCTTTCTTGTCGTGCGTCGCCGGCGTTTTCGTATGCGCCGATCCGAACAGTCTCAGGCGCGCGCCCACCGGAACCTCGTTGAAGAACACTTTCTCCTGCGCATCGGGGTCTTCCGTCAGCACCAGAATCGGCTTACGATCGAAGGCCGTCAGTTCATGTGGATCGGCTGTTTTTGGAGCGGTCGTGATCCACGTCTCATACTCTCCCAACAAGTTCCAGACTGCATGCAGTAGGGCGGGCTGCTGGTCTTTGAAGTCGAAGTGCAGGACAATCAGCGGCCACTTGCTCCGGTCGCCTCCTGCCAACTCTTTCTCAATCAATGGACGGACCCGCTCGAAGAAATATTGCCGCTCTTCCGGTTCGGATCCAGTCGTCTTGGCATCGTGGCTCACCACCACTCGCCCTTTCCCGGACGCTGGATCGACGGACCACGCCAAGTCCTGTTCAATCCCGACAGGGAAGCCGGTCTTCAGTGCGCGGTCAACACGATCATTCCACCGCCCATCGTAGGGATAGCAGTTATGGGCGTCCGGTACAGGGCGGCCGTGATTCAAAAAGTCCAGGTCAGGCTCTTGGGTGAAAGCCACCTGGCCAAGCGAGCACAACAACAATGCGGTTACTAGGACCTTGGAGGCAAACCAGGTTTTAAGGCTCATCCGATATGCACTTCGAATATAACGGACCCGGCCGCGGATTTCAGGTTGTTTCAAATTGCGTCCGTTCTGAAATCCGTTTGAAATGGAAATGCAGCACGAGCGCGGTATCCTGCCGTTCAAATGAATAATTCAGGGTACAGATGTCTTGTGCTCGTCGCCTGCTATTTCGGCATGGCGTGCGAGCTTTTTTCTCAGGCGGGTGTCGCCTCGTTGTCGGGATTGATTACTGATCCGTCCGGAGCCGTGATCCCGGGAGTGCAGGTCACCGCCGTCAACCAGGCCACCCAATTATCGCGGTCAACGGCGAGCGACAATTCCGGCTACTACACTTTTACTAGCTTGCCCATTGGCCGCTACAGCATTTCAGTTAAGCAGGCAGGCTTTGCAAACAAAGAGGCCGTGTTGGCCCTCGATCCATCGGAAAAAGCGCGGCAGGATTTCCAACTGACAGTGACGGGAACTTCCAGCAACGTGGAAGTCACTTCTGTTGCACCCGAAATCTCGCGCGACGACGCATCCATCGGCACAGTGGTCGGCAATGAAACGATAATCAACACACCGCTCTTCATGCGCAATTGGGACGATCTCATCCGTCTTGTGCCGGGGGTCCAGGCCCAACGCTACACCGAACAGAGTGGCGGGACGGCTTCGGGTCGCACCGGCAGCTTCAATATCCACGGCATTGATTCGCTGCAGAACAACTTCATCCTCGACGGCATCGACAACAACACGTTCTCGGAGAACGTTCAGGAGCTGAGCACGCAGGCGGCGCGCCCGTCTGTCGACGTGATCGGCGAATTCAAACTCATCAGCAACCCGTACACAGCCGTGTATGGGCGCAGCCCCGGAGCCGTGGTAGACGTCACGACAAAGGGTGGGACGAACGAAGTTCACGGCCTGCTGTTCGAGTATCTACGTAATCGTGTGCTTGATGCGAACGATTTCTTCTCGAATCGGTCCGGCCTTCCCAAACCTGCAAACGTCCAGAATCAGTTCGGTGGCAACGCCGGTGCGCCGATCATCAAAAATAAGCTTTTCGGATTCTTCAATTATGAAGGTACGCGCATCCGCCGGGGTATTACACGTATCTCTACAGTTCCGCTGCCCAATGAACGCGCCGGAGATTTCAGTGCGGCCGCGGCAACTGCAAACGGAGTAATATACCCGACGATCAAGGACCCCGTGACCGGGATCGCGTACGCCAACAATACGATTCCCGTC
>JAOAPP010000764.1 GCA_025462985.1 Bryobacterales bacterium
AAATTCGAAGGCATCTCCGTGGAAGCTGCGCGTACCGGACTTGGTTACGGCATTCACCACGTTTCCCATGCTGAGACCGTACTGTGGCGAAAAGGTATTGGTTTGGATCCGAAACTCCTGCAACTCATCGACGGATGGAACGTAGATGACGCCATCCCAGTCACCCGCGCCATCCCATGCCCCATCCAGAAGGAACGCCGTGGTACCAAATCGACCGCCGCCGAAGTTGAAAAACGCGATGTCCTGGTCGACATTGCCTTGCGAGCCGGGAGGATTGAGGGCCTGAGTCTGCTGGCTATTGTTCACGCTCGAATCGAGCGCTACTAATCCGTACACGTTCCGGATGTTTAGCGGCAACTCCACTGCCTGCTTGCTGCTTACTTCCGACCCAAGGTCGGCGCTTCCGGTGTTCAACACGGGTGCGGAGCCCGTGACTTCTACAACCTGATTGACATTACCTACCTGTAACTGAGCGTTGAGAGTGGAGGATTGCCCTACGGCCAGAACGATGTTCGACTGCAGAAAAGCATTGAATCCGGTCTTTTCGACCCTCATCTCGTACTTTCCGGGCGGAATCAGTGTGAAGGTATAGAGACCGTTGTCCCCGGTAGTCAACTCGCGAGCGAAGTTCACCTCGGGGTTCGCGAGCGTCACCTTTGCGCCGGGTACAGTCGCGCCATTCTCATCCTGGACCGTCCCGCTCAGTTGGGCGCTGGTGGCCTCGCTTTGCGCCCAAACGGGCACACAAGCAAGGATCATCAGCAATAAAGCACAACTAACCTTAGACCGCATCGCAAATCTCCCTGGATTAAACGCTAACTCTAAATAGCGAGAAGATATTATCACCACCTACTTCAGAGTTCAACATGCAATCGACTCACGATAGGGGCAGGGCATTTTGTTGCGAGAAGTCATTCGTGTAGACTGTACAAAGCCTCAAATTCCCATGAACACCCGCAGAGACGCCCTCCGCCTTTTCGCGATTACGTCTGCAGCTTTGCCCTCGCTTGCGGCGACCCAAGAAACAAAGGAAGTGGAAGACCAGCCCGGGCACTTACACACAGGCCCGGCCGTCAAAGTTCCGGCCCCTAGTCAGCCAACGTTCTTTCAGCCCGCCGAGTTTCAAGCGGTGGAGGCATTGAGTGAGCGCATCATTCCTCGCTCGGACACGCCCGGCGCAAAGGACGCCGGCGTCGCTCTCCTGATTGATAAGGCGATCGTGGCCAGACCCTCACTTGGGCCGTCTTACCGGTCGGGCATCGCGGATCTGAATGCTCTGACGTCCCAGGCCTACGGAAACGAATTTGCGGCTCTCACGCAAGAGCAGCAGGTGAAGGTGTTGACACCGCTCAGTCTGGAGACTGACACGCCACTCGGCGAATTCTTCACCCTGGTGAAAGACATGACCATCGAGGCTTATTACAAGACAGAGGTCGGATTGAAAGAAGAGCTGGGATGGCACGGCAACACGTATCTGGCGGACTTCCCCGGTTGCGATCATCCTGAGCACCATAGCTGAAATGCAGACTCAAAATAGCCCGCAAGTACACGACGTCCTCATCATTGGGAGCGGAGCGGCAGGCGGAATGGCCGCATGGAATCTCACCAGCAAGGGCATCAACGTGACGATGCTCGATGCCGGCCGGAAGTTCAACCGGAGCGAGTTCTGGACACATGTGAAGCCGTGGGAGTGGCAGCAGCGGCTTGACGCGGGCCAGAAGCCGCCCGAGATCATACTCGATCCCGCCGAGCAGCCCTACATCACCCCCCTTGGACAGGAGTTCTCACTAACCCGAGTGTGGGGACGAGGCGGGAAGACGAACATTTGGGGACGCGTCAGCCTGCGTTATTCCGATCTGGATTTCGCCGGGCCCGAGCGAGACGGCTGGGAAATTCCATGGCCCATCCGCTATAAAGACATCGAGCCCTATTACGACCAGGTGGATCAACTTATCGGGGTTTGCGGCGGAGATGACGACCAGGACTCGTTGCCGGGCAGCCGGTATTTCCTGCCGCCGCCTTCGCTGCGATGCGGCGAACACCTGATAAAGAAAGCCGCCGCAAGCCTGGGGATCGGTATTGTTCCGATTCGGCGCGCGGTTCTTACCCGAGATCATAATGGACATACGAAATGCCATTACTGCGGCGCGTGCGGGAGCGGCTGCGATGTAAGTGCGTTCTTCAATGCGTCGGACTATCTGATTGAGCCTGCACTTAAAACCGGACGGCTCAATGTGATCAGCAACGCGGTCGCCGCTCGCATCCTGGTGGATGGTAACGGACTGGCGAACGGGGTACAGTACTTCGATCGCTATACAAGGGAAGAGCATCGGATCTTCGGTAAGCGCGTGATCGTTGCCGCATCCTGCGTGGATTCTACCCGAATCCTGCTCAATTCGAGCTCACACCCATATCCGAATGGCCTGGGTAATTCCTCCGATGTCATCGGACGGTATCTGTCTGAACAGATACGCTTCACGATTCGCGGTTTCGCCCCAGAACTCATGGGCGGAAAAGTCTACAACGACGATGGAATCGGCGGGGCACATATGTACATGCCGCGATTCAACCACCGCGATGGCAGAAAACGTGACTACATCCGCGGATTCGGTTGCCAATTCTGGTACACGGGCGCGCAAACTGACCTTTCCTGGGCCAAGAGCATCCCTGGTTTCGGGGTCGATCTTAAGCAAGCGGTAAAGGCGCGCTACCCGGCTGTGCTCGCGCTGCATCCATTCGGCGAGACGATTCCGAAAGCGGAGAATCGGATAACCGTGAAGGGATCGCCACTCGACCGCTATGGCGTGCCGATATCCCGGATCGCGTACACGACCGGCGACAACGAACGTCGAATGGCAGCGGATATGTACGACACCATGCTCGAAATACTTCACGCCGCAAAGGCGGAGGTCGTGCCGTTTACAAGCGGTCGTCTTGAGCCGAACGGAAGCGCCATTCACGAGCACGGCACCTGTCGTATGGGAGCGGATCCCAAACGATCGGCTCTGAACGGTTTTTGTCAGATGCACGATGTCAAGAATGTCTTTGTGGTGGATGGATCAGCTTTCACAACTGCTTCTGAGAAGAACCCTACGCTGACCATTCTGGCTCTATGCTGGCGAGCTACTGATTACCTTGCTTCTGAAATGCAGCGCGGGAATGTCTAGCACGATCGACTCGCGCCGCGAGGCATTCCGTGCCCTCCATCAGCATGGTTGCTTTGTTATCCCAAACCCATGGGACATCGGCACGGCACGGTATTTGCAACACCTTGGCTACTCTGCGTTGGCGACAACCAGTGCCGGATACGCCTTTTCGCGAGGGCTCCCCGATACGGTGGGCGCGGTCGCCCGTGATGAGATGCTCGGTCACATCGCTGAACTGGTACGCGCGACCGACCTGCCGGTGAATGCCGACTTCGGCTTGGGGTTCGCGGACGAGCCGGACGGAGTGGCAAAGAACGTTGCGCTTTGTATCGAGACCGGAGTGGCTGGCCTCTCGATTGAGGATGCGACCGGCGATGAGGTTAATCCCCTGTTCGAGCTCCCCCTCGCGGCCGATCGCATCAGGGCGGCGCGGGAGGCGATCCATCAGTCAAAGACCGGCGTTTTGCTCACCGCGCGAGCCGAGTGTTACCTTACCGGCCATCCCCAGCCTTTTGAGGAAGCGTTGCGCCGGCTTCAGGCCTACTCAGAAGCAGGTGCGGATGTTCTCTATTCTCCGGGAGTTTCGAAGCCGGACGAGATACGCGCCATAGTCGAATCGGTAAGCCCGAAACCGGTCAACATCCTGATGAGCTCGAATACCGGTTTGCGGGTGTCTGATCTGGCGGGATTGGGTGTTCGGCGAATCAGCGTCGGTTCCTCGCTAGCGCGTGCGGCATGGGACGGGTTCATTCGGGCTGCAAAGGAAATTGCTGGCGAAGGCAGTTTCACGCGATTCGGAGGCATCGTCTCCTTCTCTGAGCTAAACGAGCTTTTCCGTACGGGTTCCAAATAAAGCAAAGCCGACAATATCTGCATTCTCCCGATCCGCTGAATCGTATTAAGTTGATGAAGGGGCGAAAGCCTGGAGACGAAGACGGACATCGAAGACGCGCTAGCCCGCGCCAAAGCGGGCTGCAAGTCGGGGTTCTCAGAGCTAGTGTTGGAATACCAGAGCCTCGTTTTCAGTGTTGCTTATCATTTTCTTCAGGCATCCGCACTAGCTGAGGAGATCTCGCAGGACATCTTCTTGGATTTGTACCGGAACCTCGCCAAGATCGAGTCGGCCGCGCACCTGTTGTTCTGGCTCCGGCGCAGCACCACCAACCGCTGCATCGACCAGAGCCGAAAGCTGGCTTACCGAACGGAGGTCCCGATCAGTGATACTTTTCATCCGGCTAGTCCGGGTGAGTTTGGCGACACGCTGCTGGGCGAATCGCTGCGACGCCAGATAGCGAGGTTGCCGGAGTGGCAGCGGGCCATCGTCGTGCTGCGATACCAGGAAGATATGGATCCCGTTGAGATTGCAGACATTCTGAACATCCCGGTAAATACCGTCAAGAGTCGCTTACACCGGGCACTCGGAACCCTGCGGCAAGCACTGGAACGGAAACAGAGAGTAAGAGCATGAACGGCAGCTTTGATCAGAAACTTCGGAGGGAACTAGCTCGGGTTGCGCCGCCAGCCGGCTTTGCGGATAGGGTGATGGCAAATCTGCCGGAGGGGCGTGGCCGCGGACGCTTCTGGCTGGGTGCGGTCGCGGCGGGGCTCGCGGTACTGTTTACGGTCGGCGGCATAGAGCAGAACCACCGGGAGCACCGGATGCAAGCCGAAAGAACGCAGCGTCAGGTGGTGTTCGCGCTGTTTCTCGCGGCTGAAAAGCTGGACCATGTGAACGCTCGCCTGCAGCGCTCCGCCCCAGATTTGACTATTGAGGGCGATGAAAGGGGAAGGTTATGAGAAGGTGGATGCTTCTCCTGGGGATTTCGACGGCATGCGCGTGGTCCCAAACGCTGGATCTTTCCTGCCTGGACAAGCTGGCTCCCAGGGCCAAAGAAGCCAACGAAGTAAACCTGGATCCCAACCAAATCCGCGCCGCCATGCAGTTCATTCCGCGTGACGAGAAGGACAGTGCCGAGCTCGACCAGGGCACCAGGAAGCTGATAGCGGGCCTGCAACTGGTTACGGTGCGCAACTTCGAGTTTGAGAAGGCTGGGGAGTTCCTGGACTCCGATCTTCAGCCGATCCGCTCGCAACTCGCGAAGCTGAAAGGGTGGGGAAAGATCGTCGATTCCAAGGAGAAGGACGAGCACTCCGAGGTATACATGTTCACCGAAGATGGAAAGCCGACGGGCATTGCGGTGATCGATGTCGAGGCAAAGGAGTTGAGCGTCGTCCTGGTGAAGGGTACGTCGAGCCTTGCGGATATCGGGAAGCTGCACGGAATGATGGGCTTGCCGAATATCAAGATCGGGTCGCAGCTGAAGCCCGCGCCTAAGAACAACCGCTGAGGGGTGCTACATTGGGGAACTTCGCAGTAAAGGCGCTCCATGCAGCGTCTCGCTGCTCTTATCCTTGAGCGACGGCCGGTCCGCAACGATTCCGGCGATCCGTTCCACGGCGGCCGCGAAGGACGCTCCAGCTTGCTCCCGGAGCTGGTTTTCGGCATGGATAAACGTTACGTCTGTGAGCCCAAGCAAGCCGAAGACGTGCCGTAGATAGGGTTCCTGAAAATCGAATGCTTCTTTGGGAGTGCCCTTGTCATATGAGCCTCCGCGAGCGGTTATGACCACAACTTTTTTCCTCTCCAGAAGCCCACGCGGACCACTAGGTCCGTAACTGAATGTTTTCCCAATCCGGACAATCTGGTCGATCCAGGCCTTCAATGAGGAGG
>JAOAPP010000535.1 GCA_025462985.1 Bryobacterales bacterium
ACCAGGCCATCGTTTCAGCGATGCACCAGGCCCATCTGGCGGTTGAAGAGTCCATCTTCGAAGGCATTGCGGCCGCCTATTCTGCGGTTGTACCGGAAGATCGTGCGCGTGGCGTAGTGGTGGTGGATATCGGGGCACAATCCACGCAGTTGGCTGTCTATGATGGCGACGCATTGCTCCTGGCGACCGCTATTCCGGTAGCGGCTGATCACATGACTCGCGACATCTCCTGGCTGTTGAAGGTCAACTACGACGACGCGGAGAATCTGAAGCGGCAGTACGGGTATGCCGTCGCCGGACACGCTTCCGGCAACTCCGTTATCGACATTCCGACTGCAGAAGGGCGGGGCATGCGAGAAGCACCGCTGAGCCAGCTGAATGAAATTCTAGAAGCGCGAGCCGAAGAAATCTTCGAGCGCGTTTACGAAGAGATCCTGCGGGTTGGCATGGAGCAGTCCCTTCTCGAAGGTGCCGTGCTCACCGGCGGCGGGGCTGTGCTACCGGGCATGTGCGACGTTGCGGAACGTACGTTGAACTGTCAGGCGCGGAATGGGCTCGCTACCGGCATTGAAGGCTGGCCGAGTGAGCTGGATAGTCCTTCCTGGACCGTCGCCGCCGGGCTCGCGATGTACTCCGGGCGCCTGAAGCTGAAGCGCGACTGGAAGCGCACGAACACGGGTTTGGCTGGTTTGGTCTCGAAATAGAAAGAAGATACGAATGTCGGACGATTTGAAGTTTTCGATCGAAGAAGAAGTGCAGCTTGGCACCAGAATCAAAGTCGTGGGCGTGGGCGGCGGCGGCTCCAATGCAGTTGCGCGCATGCTACACGAGGGAGTAACCGGCGTAGATTTCTACGTCATGAATACCGATAAGCAGGCTCTGGCGGCGTCGCCGGTAGCGAATAAGCTTACGCTTGGAAAGAAGCTGGCAAACGGCTTGGGAGCGGGCGCGGACCCATCGGTGGGACGCCAGGCGGCTCTCGAAGAAACCGAGCACATCATTGAAATTCTGGAAGGCGCAGACATGGTGTTTGTCACGGCCGGGCTTGGCGGCGGCACCGGCACTGGCGCTGCGCCGGTCGTAGCCTCGCTCGCCAAGGAGTTGAATGCCCTCACCGTGGCGGTTGTCACCAAGCCGTTTTCTTTTGAAGGGTCTCGCCGCATGCGTCAGGCGGAGCGCGGTCTGCAGGAACTCGCTGCCAGCTGCGACACCGTCATCACCGTGCCGAACGAAAAGCTGCTGGGGCTTGCGCCGAAGGGTACAACTTTCCTGCAGTCCTTCCGCCTGGCCGACGATGTACTGCGCCAGGCCGTTCAGGGCATCGCCGATATCATCACTACGCCGGGTCTGATCAATCGCGACTTCTCCGATATTCGGACGATCATGGTCGGCATGGGCTACGCCATGATGGGCACAGCGGTCGGGCGTGGACCGGATGCGGCGCTCGAAGCGGCCCGTCATGCCATTAACAGCCCGCTTATGGAAGAAGGCGGGATTGTCGGAGCGCGTGGTGTGTTGATCAACATCACGGGCTCGAGCAACCTGGGCATTCACGAGGTCAATGAAGCCTGCAACCTCATCCGTGAAGCCGCACAGAATCATGATGTGCAGATTAATTTCGGCATCGTGATGGATGAAGCGATGGGCGATGAAGTGAAGATCACTGTGATTGCGACCGGCTTCCAGCACGAGCCGCTCCCGGAACTCGATCGGCGGCATCCTAACTTTCCATTCACGGCTGCGGAAGCTGCAGCAGGGGTGAGCACGGAAGGCGGCCCTGCGGCACAACCGCCAGAGACGCATCAAGAGCCTGCAGCCGAAGAATCGCCCACGCACGATTACGACACCCCGGCATTTCTGCGAAAGCAGAAGCGCATGGTTCAGTAGACCAAGCGTAAGAGCGACAGAAACTGCTCGTCCGACACGGGCGGTTTCTGCCGTCGCGCTATAATCCATCCAACGTTATAGCGGCTTGGATGAGTAATTTATTCCCCATACGAGCACTGTCCATTCTCGCGCCCGTATGGCTGTTCTCTCTGGGCTGCACCACGTCAGTCGTGGTCCCCCCTGTCGAGAAGATTTTGCCAGCCGCGTCCAGGCCACCTCACACGGCTGAAGCCAGCAAAGCTGTCGACCTCAATCTGGACGGCACCCTGTCCATGCAAGGATTCGCGCGCCCAAGCGATGGCAGGTTCTCTCAACTGCTGCAGGATCTGGATCTGTCGTTCTCCGCATTGTGGCGGCCCGATCAGATCAGCTATCACCGATTTGGATCGATCATTGAAGCGATCCCACAGCGGCCTTTCTATGTAGCGGCGTCGAGCGAAGGCTTCTTCAAGGGCTCCAAAGAGTATGCGACGACTCGCATCGATAAGGTTTTCCGGGCGAGCGAGCCCGGGCATCTGACGGTCGTGATGACCGACCTGTTTGAGCAGGATCTGGACATCAGCTCCATCCAGCAGTCCCTCCGCGCGTCTCACTTTCCAGAGCGTTCCAGCCTTGCCATCTGGCAATGGCGGATGCCCTTCAGCGGTCCTATCTTCGATTTCGACTTTCGCGTTCGGGAAGGCCGGATCTACACCGGAGAACGGTACCTCTACATGCTGGCCCTAGGGCCGAAAGAATCGATCGAAAAGTTGCGCGGGTCCATAGACCATAACGTTACGATCGGCAAACCGAATTATTTTCTGCTGCCAAGCGAGCCGGTCAAGAGCTCTGCCGACTGGCTACCGATTGCCCAAACCGCAAACACGGCTCTTAAAACCCGGCACGCCGGCGATGCCGATTCAGTTCCTTACTCCGTGTATCGAGTCTCGCGAGGCTGCAGCACGGCGGAGCTAACCGCGCGTCCGCAGCTTTCAGCGGCTCCGGGCGGCGCTTATCAGGCAGATCTGCTGGCCGTCGCAAACAACAATGGAAAATGGTCTTCGCGGCGGCTGTCGGATCCGGATATCAACTCCACAGTCGATCGAAGCGGGCATGATTCGGTCAAAATCAAAGTGAGTTGTCAGGCCGTGATGGGCTCAGGAACCGTATTGCTCCGCGTTCGTAGAGTGGGAACGGGCGACGATATTGTCCTTCCCCCATGGGTGACGGCCAGCAGCGCCAGCTCCATGCAGTTCAACGATGCCCTGAACCGCAAGCAGTCCGACTGGGGCGAGAAAACCCTCAACCTGGCGCCGTTGGTGCGAGGGCTGGCAAACACTGCGACGGATCAAACTACCATGGCGATTGCGTATATCTATTTTGTGGCGAACTAGCTAGATGAGAAACCAACAATGGCCATCCGTACTGATCGCGATACTCATCGCAGCGGCAATCGTCATCGGCCCGGGACTTGTTTTGTCGGGATTTGCGTCGAATTCAGTGAATCCTCTCGATCCCAACGTCAGCGTTGATGCCTGGAGAGGCGCCTACACGACGGCTCTCGGCTGGAGCGCGGCGGTGGCCGCCTTGTTCTCTGCAGTGTGGCTGCTGATGGCTCACGGAGGGCGCGGGCTCGACACGAAAGCCGGCGCCTGGTACGCGCTCTGGGGGGTAGCGATCTTCATAGCGGCGTTGCTGGCCTGGCTCATTCCGCCCGCGGTGAAAGAAGGTCCTGCGATGCCGATGTCTATCTGTGCGGTCCTGGTTTTCGCGGCATACTGGACGGCGACACTGTTCCTGACGCCCGATCAATATCGCTATACCCCGCTCCTGGGCAGAGTTCTTTGGGGGCGACACGCATGAGCAATTGTTTACTGTCTATCGGAGGCTCAGGCCATCGGGCGTTGAAGCCTCTGGTTTTCCTCGCCGCAGCCGGCGCCTTGGGCGATGCCGAGCTTTCGCTTCTCTGCGTAGACAATGACGGAACAAACGGGAACCTGACCGAGAGTCTCAACCTCATTCACCTGTACGACAAAGTTCGCGGCAAGCAGAAATGGATGGGAGACAGTCCGTTCTTCCGTCCAAAGCTCCGGCTCGCGGATGAACGTCCGTGGTCGCCTTTCTCGGCTCGCGAAGGGGATCCGACACTCGATCATTACCTCGGTCACGAATCGATGAGGGCCAACGCGGAAGAATTGACGGCGCTATACGAATTTCTGTATGACCGGGAGAAGCGGAGCTTGTCGGTCGCGGAGGGTTTTCGGGGCAGACCTTCGATCGGCGCAGCCGTTTATCGGGCCGCGGCACGAGGGGGAACCAACGGGCATCCGGACGCACTCCAGAGATTGCGAGAACAGCTGGAGGCCGGTACAGCGCAAGGGCGCAGCGTGAAGCTCTTCAGCATCGGCTCCATCTTCGGAGGAACCGGTGCAGCGGGCCTGCCCAGCATCCCGGTCTCGCTCATCGACAGCATGAAGCACGGGAGCGAACACGTCCTGTCCGGCGGCGCGTTTCTGCTTCCTTACTTCGAGTTCAATCCGAGCGCGCTTGATGATCAGGGGCCGCACGCCAACCCGAACGACTTCATCATGATGATGAAGGACGCGCTGCGCTACTACCTGCTGAACCCGAGCCGCTACCAATGCATCTACGCGATCGGTGCGGACAAGTGGCGGCACCTGGAGAATGCGGCGGTCGGCAAGGAGAAACAGCGCAACCAGTCCGATCTTGTCGAGTTCCTGGCGGCGCTCGCCGCCTCTAACTTCCTCGTAACGTGGCAGCCGCCTGATTCCGGTGAAAATGGCCATGGGCCGGCACTCTACGTGTTGCACCGGGAAAAGGAAGGGGAGTTCAACTGGAGCGATGTTCCAGAGCAGGAGCGGATCAAGCCGACGCTCGCTGCCTTTACCCGCTTCTGCTTTCTGTATGTCAACGATTTCTATCCTGAGCTCGCGAAGGCCGCCCATCAGCGCATCGGCGCAACCTGGTTTACGCGGCACGTTCAGCATGCGGGCGTGAATCCGGCGACGGCTGAATTTCAGGAGCAGGCATCCTCCATGCGGGACTTCTGCCGGGAATTTCTCCGATGGCTGGTGGATCTGCATCACGGCGGAGGCATGGCGCTCAACCTTGTGCATGCGAACGCCTTCGCCCAGTACCCGTTTGTGGATGAGGCGTTTCCGACTTTGATCGTAGGCGACCGCTACCGCTCCACGGCGAAGCAGGTCGTTCAGCAGGTTGCGGGGCTGCCGCTTGAGCACAGGCCCGATTTGTCCGGTTTTGGTCACTTTGTTCATGCGCTCGCCGCTGTGACGGCGTAAGCGTTTTGTTGATGGAGGAGGTCCTTTCGTAAGATGCCGCCCATGTTGCCCGTGTCGGACAAGAGTCAGGATGATTTCGCTTCGGGAAAGCCGGGGCAGTGGGACAAGCGATCTTGGACGGACCTGGAAGTCATCGCCCGCCGCACACCGAACACGGCGAACGGAAAGCGGCAGATCGAAGTGGATTTAATCCCCGACGTTTGGGCCAGGCTCATTCTCTTCTCGAACGCTCTCTACGACGAGAATCATCTTCTGCATCGAAACGCGGTTGCGGCATTCCGCGGGTTTTTAGCTGTCCTGGCTCTTCGTGCGCGCAAGAGCATCGTGATCAAGGCGGAAGAGTTGCGGCTCGACGCATCCGGAAGCTGGCCTTTTGCGGTGGCCGCGCGCAACAGTGCCGATGGAAGCCGCCATGGCATCCACCAGCTTTATTCCGATACAAGCTGGAACGAGATCTACCTGCTGCGGGGCGAAGGCGGATCACTGCTCGCGATCACCTCGCCGCTCACTTTAATCTGTCCTGCCCAGGGTCCCTCGACTACTGGCATCAAACAACTGCCAAGCTCCTGGTTTGACGGGGCTCAGTTCCGTGATCCGTCCGCGCCCGGCGTCCTCAATGACGAAGACCGGGAACTGCTGGGGGCCTGGCTGAAACAACTGCGCGGCACTCTTGCGCGTCACGGAT
>JAOAPP010000809.1 GCA_025462985.1 Bryobacterales bacterium
CGATAGTTGTGCGCCGATCTTCCCGTCTCATCCGGAAACAGATCATTGGGCAACCATACCTGCGCACTATCGGGAAAGTCGAATTTTGGCGGCATCACGCCGATCACCGTAAACGCCATGCCGTTCAATCGCACGGCCTTTTGAATCGCGTTGGCCGGTGTGCCGAATGCAGCCTGCGCTAATTCGTACGCGAGAACAAGCGTGGGAGCTCCGCCAGGTCTCTGCTCATCGGCACTGAACGTTCGGCCGATAGCCGCTCCGGTTGCCATCACGTCAAAGAATCCGCTACCCACTGCCGCCATGCGTGCGCGCCTTGCGGGGAAGCTCCCTGACAACGTGACCGCATCAAGGCCGTACGTCGCCATGCATTCCACGGTTCGGCTTTGTGCGCGCCAGTCGCGGAAGTCAAGACCTGAGACGTTCATCACATGACCGTCTTTGGCTGTCTGCCCGAGTGCTACCATCCGCTCCGGTTCCGGATACGGGAGAGCGCTCAGCAAGACTGCCTTCACCGCACTGAACATCGCCGTGTTCATTCCGATGCCAAGCGCGAGTACGATCACCGCGGTGGCGGTGAACGCCGGTGTTTTCGTCAGGACGCGCCAACCAAAGCGCATGTCCTGCCAAAACTGCTCGACAGTGTTCCATCCCCACGCAGCGCGGCTGTCTTCCCGCTGCAAGGTCATATTGCCGAACTGCCGGCGCGCAAGTGCGCGCGCTTCATCCTCACTGTGGCCCTCATCCCTAAGCTGATCGATCTTTTCCGCGAGGTGTTCCGCCATCTCATCGGCAATTTCACGCTCCACCCGCCGCTTTTGCAGCCACCTGGATACGGGGTTCATGATTCTACCGGCCTCATAACCCGGCCGATGCCCGCCAATAAACGCTCAAATCCAGCAATTTCACGGTCGAGCTGTTTGCGTCCAGCTAGCGTGATCTTATAGATGCGCACTTTGCGGTTGCGCGCTGAAATGCCCCAATCCGCCACCACCCAGCCCTCGCGCAAGAGGCGCTGCAATGCCGGATAGAGCGAACCTTCTTCCACCTGCAGCACGTCTTTGGAAGTTTGTTGGATGTGCTGGGCGATGGCATAGCCATGCAACGCACCGCGCCGCAGAGTTTGCAATATCAACATTTCCAACGTTCCGGGCAGCAGGTCTTTCTGTTCTTTGCGGCCTTTCATTCAAGCTCCTGCGCGGGGCGACCTCACCATCGGCTGCAGCCGGGGATCAGCTATCCGCTCCACATACATTATCTATACATAGATATCCCATGCTTACTAAGGAGTCAACAGTCCAGGTACGCTACGGTGCAGAGTGCGAGGTTCAGCCCTGCCTATGTGGGTGGCGGTAAGGATTGCTTCTTATGCCGTGTTCCGGATCATGTCGAGTTGCTGAGTCTCGTTGCGATCTAAGCATGCTCCGACGCGCCCTTGGAGTATTTGCGTGTCGGCATGATATGGATCTCTCTTCCGAACAGCGAAGCCCAGTTTCAGACGTGCGACTTACGCCCGACGACATGTCGATTACTTTTGAGTGGCGCGTCAACCGTCGGGAAGCCCATTCCACACACCAGTCGGGAATAATACTCTCATCTTTTCCTTCAGGAACTTGATCTCCGTCGCTTGTCCGATCCCTTGATCGCGAGGCCAAGTACCTCCAGTACATGTTGTGCGCTCGACGCTACCTCGCGACCCGGGTATGCGCCCGCCAAGCTTCCAGCCTTCAGAGCGGACGCTTCGGAGCCAGAACCCTTTCGACCACCCAAAGGCAACTCGGAACCGATCAGTGTCTAATTAGCGTCAGACCTGTCCACGTGACGTCAATCGTGCCCCTGGCAACAGCGCAATTTGTCCAGAAAAATGTTTTGATTTTGTTATCGATCTCTTGATGGCCCAGAAACTGCCTTGAGTTTTGGTGTATTGGTTCGCGCAACTTCTATCCAAATAAATGCTAGGAATCACAGCCTGCAAATAATCTGCTGGGCAATAAAGGCGACGAGCCTCCGAGCAAAGACATATGGATAGTCCGGCTTGCACTACGACGGCCTTACACGTTCGTAGTATTTTCCGGAAGCGTGTGCTGTCCGATGTCGGGGAACCACATATGTACACAATCTCCACAGGACCACCATGAACACCAGAAGAGAATTTTTCAATCGTGCCGTGGGAGGATCCACACTCGCGGCGGCGGCGATGATCCAGGGATCGGCTCACGTGTTGACCGCATCTCCGGCCGGAGGCAAAGCGCAGGAAACGGAATCGAATTCGGCGAAGGTGCACTACAAGCCGCGATTTAAGTTCGCCATAGGCGGCGTTCCACTTGGCAACGAATTCGCAGTGGTGACCGACAAGGATGCCTACGCTGCGATCGAGGCCGCATGGGATGCTGGCGTTCGTTACTTTGACATGGCGCCTTGGTACGGACTCGGTCTGGCTGAGCGCCGCTACGGCAACTTCCTCCATGACAAGCCCCGCAACGAATTCATCGTCTCCTCGAAAGTCGGTAAACTTCTCAAGGCTTCAAAGAACTACAAAAAGGACATCTTTCCGTTCTCGCCGTCACCAAACGACGTAGTCTTCGACTACACGGGGCCCGGCGTGCGGCGTTCCATTGAAGACAGCCTGCAACGTCTCGGTCTCGACAGCCTGGATATCGTTTTCGTTCACGATATTTCTTCCGATAACAAACTGCTTCCCACTCCTTGGCCGGAACAGTTTGAAATCGCGTGCAAGGGAGCGTTTCCTGAGCTGACCCGTATGCGTGAAGAAGGCTTGATCAAAGGTTGGGGGCTTGGAGTGAACACCCC
>JAOAPP010000003.1 GCA_025462985.1 Bryobacterales bacterium
GGCGAGGCGATTCCGCAGGGACCGCCTACAGATTGAGATGTAGGGTGCTAGCCGGGACGCACGCCATTACCAGCGGTCACAACCGAAGTCAAATCCATTAACCATTCGGACTTATTGGCCCGTAGCGTTTTGTGCACGAAAGATAATACCAGGCCTAGTGGTGCGTCTTCGTCGCGTTCTACCTTATGGCTATGTTTCCCCAGATGCAACCAGACCACAGCCAAGTGCATATCCATCACCGTCCTCAATTTCTTCCCTATTCAATGGTCGTCGCCATGGTTGGGCTTTCGATAGTATTGGGTCTCACGACCCAGTTCTCCTCGGTGAAGCACGGCAATTCGAATATTGCCAAGCTTCGAGCCGATGTGGTGGAGATTCAGCGACAGATGGCGGACCGGAGCGATGTACAGGCCATCCGCCAGAGTCTTCTGCAACTCGAGAAGGATATTAAGAAGGTGAGTGACAAGCTACGGAACGGTCGTTAAACTCTCTGGATGGACGCGCGCGAGTCTTCCATTCAGTTCCGGTATGCGGTTTCTGACGATATCCCTCAGTTAGCAGAGTTGATTGAGAGGTCTGTTCGTGAGCTGCAGGCTGCAGATTATTCGGCAGAGCAAGTGGACGGTTCGGTCAGACTTCTGTTCAGCGTGGATTCGCAACTGCTCGCGGATTGCACCTATTTCGTCGCAGAGATGGCCACCCCGGGTGGAGAGCATACCATTGTGGGGTGCGGAGGCTGGAGCAACCGCAAGACGCTGTTCGGCGGCGACCATGCGCCGAGCCGACAGGCGGAACTACTGGACCCGAAGAGAGATGCGGCCAAGATTCGCGCGATCTTTGTGCATCCTCTTTGGGCGGGTCGCGGGATCGGTAGCAGAATCCTAGCCGTATGTGAAACAGCGGCAGCGGCCAGCGGGTTCACGCGGTTCGAGATGGGCTCCACTCTCACAGGTGCGCATTTATATGGCCGAAGAGGCTATATGGAATACGGGCGAATTGAAATTCCACTGCCGAATGGCGCATCGTTCCCTATTGTGCTGATGGCAAAGAAGATATGAAAAGATAGCCACGATATTTCTGAAAAGTGTATGGAATCTTTCAGATCCTTCGATCATCTAAATTAGAGAGATGAAGGGTTTGTTTGGAGCCTTATTCGGGAGCTCACAAGAAATCGGGCCTGGCATTCCCGAATTGGATAGTCCTGAAGAGTTCGATCGCGTAATCAGCTTGGATCCGGTAGTGGTGTTCAAGCATAGTCCGACCTGTGTGACGAGCCTTGCGGCACATCGCGAGATCATGCGATTTCAACAGGAAAGGCCGGAAGTACCCGTTTATCTCATTTCTGTCCGTCGAAGACGAAATGTCGCCCAGTACGTTGCCGAGCGCCTGGGAGTAGAGCACGAGTCGCCTCAGGTTCTGATTTTGGGCGCGGGGCGGTTGCTGGCGACGGCATCACACGATGAAGTGACCAGTGAGTTCCTGTCCGAGTCGCTCCGTATACAACCTGCCTAGTCTAAACGGCTGTTAAACTGCGCCTAATCCGCTCGCTTGTGCTGGCGGCGGCCACACGCGGGACGATTTTCACCCGACCGCCCCAGGACTGTACTTCTGGGGCGCCCACAATGGTTTCCTCCGTATAATCGCCGCCCTTCACCAGGACGTCTGGCCGGATTGCCTCAATCACACGAAGCGGCGTCTCCTCATTGAACACTACCACCGCATCTACAGCGGCGAGAGCCGCCAGAATCTGACCTCGCTCATGTTCTTCCATGATCGGCCGTGAGTCACCCTTCAGTTTCTTCGTCGATCGATCGCTGTTGATTGCAACAACGAGGCGGTCCCCTTCTTGACGCGCGCGTTCGAGAACGGTGATATGACCTAAGTGGAGAAGATCGAATACACCATTGGTCAAGACGATTTTCTCCCCGCGCGACCGCCAGCCGGCCACGCGTCCGGCCAGCCGCTCCAGCGAAAGCAGCTTTTCTTCCGGCATCATCGCTATCTCGGGCGTGAGCGCTTCAATCAGTTCGTATTTGAATATGGGAACCGTTCCGACCTTGCTCACTACGATGCCTGCGGCAACGTTGGCGAGTTGAACCGCACTTTCAATGGGTAGCCCGCACGCGATGCACAAGGAGAGCACGGAAATGACGGTATCGCCTGCTCCCGACACGTCATATACTTCGCGAGCAACCGCCGACGCAATCGTGCAAGAGCCGGGCCGAAGTACCGCAATTCCTTTTTCGCTGAGCGTGACGGTGAGGTACTCGAACTCGTTCTCCTCAATCAGACTTTCACCAGCAGTCAGCAGATCGTGCAGGCTTGCCTTAGACACGCGCACAGCCGCGGAGAGCTCGCCGAGATTCGGGCACACAGTGGTGGCGCCCCGATAGCGCCTGAAGTCCGAGGTTTTCGGGTCGACCAGCACGGGAGTGTTTGCCGCGCGCGCAGCTTCGATCGCCGTACGACAAACGGCCTCGCTGAGAACGCCCTTGGCGTAATCGGACAGGATGACAGCGCCACAGCAAGGAAGCGCCTCCAGGATCCGCTCTGTCAACTCCTGATAGGACTGTTCAGGAATCACTGCTGTGCTTTCGGTGTCCACGCGCAGCATCTGCTGGCTGCCGCTAAGAATTCTCAGCTTCGAGATGGTGGGCAATCCCGGAACAGGAACCAGGATGGGTACGACCCCGGCCTTGCCGAGCATCTGGTTCAGGCTGGAGCGATCTGCGTCCTCGCCGGCGAATCCGATGACCGTCACGGAAGCTCCGAGACCGGCCAGATTCATGGCCACGTTTGCGGCGCCTCCAGGCTGTTCGCTGTTGTGGCTCGCGCGTACGACCGGGACCGGAGCTTCGGGCGAAATACGAGTGACGTCGCCCCAGATATAGCGATCGAGCATTACGTCGCCGATGACAAGCACGTGTTTCTTCGGCCACTCAATCTCAACGAGATCGATTATCCTGTCAAGGTTCTCAATCATCTTGGTGCTCTCAGGATACGAAGGGATGCGTACAGATGCGAACTGTAGTGGCAGGTCAGGCGCGAAATGCCGTGAGCGTTGTTTGCGGGGCGGCAGTCGCGTGCGTGCTGGTGAATGCGATCGCGGCTCGACAGAACGAGACGTTTCGTTCCGGCATATCGCTGGTACACGTTGACATGGAGGTGGTGGACGCGAATCATCGCGTGCTGACCGGATTGCGGAAGCAGGACTTTCGCATATTTGACAGCGGCAGCGAACAGCCGATCCTCAGCATTGCGGCTGACGAACAGCCGCTCGATCTCGTTCTGCTCTTCGATATCAGTTTAAGCATGCGGGGAGTCGTTCAGCAGATCGCCGAAGCCGCGCAGTCCGGTCTGAGACAGTTGCACAAGGGCGATCGCGTGTGCGTGATGGCCTTCAATACCCGGAGCACCCTTATGCTTCCGTTCACTGACGATTTGCAGCTCGCGCAATCGGCGGTACAGCGGAATCTGATGGAGCAGCGTTTCGGTGGAGGGACGGCCATACAGAGCGCCGTGGCGGATGCCGGCGAGCGTTTTGGGGTAGAGGCGAGCAGTGAACGCAGGCGCGCCATTCTGATTGTCACGGATGATATAGGCATTCGGACCCGGCGCGAAGAGTCGGTCGTGCATGAACTCTGGAGAGCGGATGCCTCGTTGAGCGGTTTGATCGTCCGCGATGCGAAGTTCAATACGGCGATTCATGTCCGAAGCATTCTTGCTCCCGAGACGCTGCTGCTTCAGGCCGGGATGAAAGGGATCGCGGAGAAAACGGGTGGCGATGTGCTGCACTCGAAGGACGGCGATGTTGCCTTTCGCGACATGATGCACCGTGTCAGGAGCCGCATCAGCCTGTATTACCGCATGCCGGAAGGGAAGCGGGGCGAGGCGCGGCGGGTCAAAGTCGAGCTGTCGACCGACGCTGCGAAGCGCATACCAGGAGCGGTCGTGCGAGCGCGCCACGGCTACATTGTGCCCTGAATAACGCAATGGCAACGGGGAAATTTTGTCGTCTCGAAAAGCACTGCTGGATCATCTCCCATTTATTGCTGTTCCATTCTCCACAAGATGCCTGAACAAGACACCGCGTCCCAGAATGTAATGCCGGGCGTGAACCCGTGGCTAATTGCTGTCGCAGTAGTTCTTCCAGCATTTATGGAGGTGATCGACACGTCCATCGCTGCGGTTTGCATTCCCTATATCGCCGGCAGCCTTTCCTCATCAAATGATGAAGCGACCTGGGTTCTGACTTTCTATCTGCTGTCCAATGCCGTTGTGCTTCCGGCAAGCGCCTGGTTTTCTCTCCGCTTTGGCCGAAAACGGTTCCTAATCACTTCGATCGTCATCTTCACAATCGCCTCTTTCTTTTGCGGCGCGGCCAACAGCCTGGTCATGATTCTGATCGCCCGCCTGACGCAGGGCGCCGGGGGCGGAGCGCTGCAGCCCATTTCGCAGGCTATCCTCACCGAGAGCTTTCCTCCTGAGAAGCGGGGCCTCGCGATGGGTATGTTCGGCTTGGGCGTGGTCGTGGCTCCGGTGCTGGGGCCGACTCTGGGCGGCTGGTTGACCGACCAGTATTCGTGGCGATGGGCTTTCTATATCAACATTCCGGTCGGAATCTTGGCAGTCTTCCTCATTTCCCGGTATGTCATCGATCCGCCGTATATCAAGAACGCGAAGGTCGGCAAACTGGACACCATCGGGTTTGGTCTGCTCGCGGTGGGCCTCGGCCTGCTTCAGATCATTCTTGATCGAGGGCAGCAGGACGACTGGTTTGGCGCCACGTGGATCCGCTGGGGTTTCATCGTTATGGTCGTCTGCCTAATGACATTTATCATTTCGCAGCTTACGCGCCAGAACACGCTGGTCGATTTAACGATCTTCAAGAATCGAAACTTCACGGTGGGTTGTATTCTGATTTTTATGTTCGGCGCCGCCATCTACGGAGCCGTCACTATTCTGCCGCTGTTTTTCCAGGAGATGATGGACTATTCGGCGTGGTGGGCGGGGCTGGCTGTTTCTCCACGCGGACTCGGGTCGATCATAGCCATGCCACTGGTCGGTATCCTTGTCTCGAGAATCGACACGCGCCTGATGGTTTCGACTGGATTCATCATCTTCGGAACCTGCAGCTTGATCTGGAGCATGCTCACCCTGGACATTTCGCCATGGTCGCTGACCTGGCCATTCGTCATCAGCGGGTTTTCCATGTGGCTGGTGTTCGTTCCGCTTTCGACGGTGACGCTCGGGGCACTACCTCCGCAGAGTGTCGGAAACGGAAGCGGGCTTTACAACCTGATGCGGAATATTGGCGGAAGCGTCGGTATTTCAATTGTGGAAACGGTGATCACGCGGCACCAGCAAGTGCACCGGACTGACCTTGCGAGAAATCTCTCGGGCAGTTCCACTAACCTGCAGAACTCGCTTCAACACTTTGCGAACGTGTATACCCCGATGAGCGGGCCGCTTGTTGCCCAGCAGCAGGCTGTTGCCAGAGTGGGGCAGGAACTAAGCCGTCAGGCACAGTACTGGTCTTACGTAGACGATTTCCGCTATATGGCGCTGGCGTGTTTTGTTTGTGTTCCGCTGGTTTGGACGCTTAAAAAAGTGCGCTCGCGAGGGCCGGTGCAAGGCGCACACTGATCGCGCTCGCTCGATGCACTGCGCTCTAGAAGATAAAGTTGACGCCGCCGCGCAGACCCCGTGGCGACTGCACGACCAAGAGGTTGTGCCCTTCACCGCCCGTAGAGACCGGCATGTAGCCCTGGGCCAACAGATTCCTG
>JAOAPP010000032.1 GCA_025462985.1 Bryobacterales bacterium
CCCACGATGGCTTTACGCTCAATGACCTGGTTAGCTACAACTGTAAGCACAACGAGGCAAATGGCGAGGAAAATCGGGACGGGGCCAACGATAATTACTCCTGGAACCACGGGGTGGAGGGTCCGACGAAGGATCGTAAGATCGTGACTTTGCGCGAGCGTCAGAAGCGCAACATGATGCTCACTTTGCTGCTCTCACAAGGCGTTCCCATGATTTATGCCGGCGACGAAGTCTGCCGGTCCCAGAAGGGAAACAACAACGCATACGCCCAGGACAACGAGATCAGCTGGTTCGATTGGAATATCGATGAGCGGAAGAAAGCATTCCTTGAATTCACGCGGCGTCTCACCACGTTGCGCCGGTCGCACCCAAACTTTCACCGGCGGAAGTTCTATCAGGACCGGCAAATCAGTCCGTCAAAAACCGGCAGACAACATGTGGACGGCCATGATATCAAGGACATTTCCTGGTATCGGCCCGATGGTCATGAAATGACAGAGGAAGAATGGAATGCCGGATGGATACGTTGCCTTGGCATGTATCTGAGCGGTAAGACTCTTGACGATGTCGATCGTTACGGTGAGCCGGTGCGCGATGACAGCTTCCTTCTTTGCCTGAACCCTCATCACGAGCGTATTCGATTCTTTCTGCCCGTTGATGTCACGACTTGCTCCTGGGAACTGCTGATCGACACGCGGGACGCAACAGCTACAAAGCTGAGGATCTTAGAATGCGGCGACTCTTATGACATGATCGAGCATTCGGCGGTGTTGTTCCGGGAGGCGGAACCGAAGAATCCTCGTCTTTAGGCCGGCTTTCAATCATAAACGCCACTGACATACCACTGCCGGGTCTGCGGCTGTTGGAAGATTCGGTAGAGCGCTCCGTCGTCCAGTTCGACATCCCATTCTTCGCGAGTCCAACTTGTGGAAGTCCACCATTCTCCGGAGGTCTTCCACGGCCCGGCGGAATGAAGGACATTTCCTTTCACGCCGGAGGCTGCCACGTACTTCGGCGTCCATTCAGCCAATGTCACGTGCGCTGTCAGGGCAGGGCGAAACAGCCGCATTACCAGGCGAAGCGTTTCTGGAGGAGAGGGTTCTTCAGACTGGGGTTTGGTATTCAGTCCACCTAAAGCAAAGGCATCGGGCCGGTGTGTGTCGAGGAGTTGCGGCGTGCCCACGTTTTCTTTGCCGACCATCCCAGCGATGCGTTGAAGCGTGATCTGCAGCTTATCGGGCGCTGGCGTAGGAGGAACGAAAAAACCGCCCTGTAAGCGGCGCGGCTCCACAGGATCCATACGCAGCGTGAAGGCCACGATCGGGGCTTCAGGCGAGTATTTTTCAAGATGCAGCTGCAGGATTTTCAGAATGCTGGCATGATCGTCGAGCGGCACTGGAAATTCCAGTTCGCTGCGGTGCTCTTTTCCGTTTTCCAGTTCGAGATGTGCGCCGAGCACGCGTGCTGCCCTGGATTGCGAGCGCAATCGCCCGCATAGATCGCTCAATACCCGTGCAAAAAGGAACAACAATGGCTCCATTAGGAAAACCGGATGCTCCAGTTCCATACGTTCCTGATAACTGGTTTGCGGAGCGGGCAGGCGCAAGGGACGATGAATGCGGCCGGAGGCCAGGTCCCGTAAATACACGCCTCCTTTTCCCAGACGTTCCGCTACACCTTTTTCCGGCAGTGCAACCAGGTCTTCACAATTCTTCAATCCCCAGCGGTGAAGTATGGGCAGTAAGGACTGATCTGCGCGATCGTCATGGCTGAACAGGCATGTCAACGGTAGGGGAGCAAGTTTTAAGCGTTCTTCGCCCGGTGTCACCAGCGTCACACCGATCAGATTGTGGGCCAGCAGAATCGCCGTATCCGGATTGGAGGCGATAGCCAGATTGGCCTGCAGTTTGCGTTCATTTCCAAAGCGGCAGATCTCGGAAGCGATCTGGTGCGGTGATCCGATCAGCTTTCGCAACGGCGCGATCGAAAAGACGACCGTATCGGGTGTAGTTTGCTCCACGGCGGGAGAAAAGTCGTGACCTAAGTGGAGCAGGCTTTCACCGGGTTGGCCGGCAATCATATACAAAGCTGCGTACAAATTTACATACATCAGGCCACCTGGATTTGAAGAGGCTCTGGTGGAAGCATGGCCGATTTGTGAACCGCGTGGGCTTCCAGTCCGCGCAACAATCGAAACGGCGCCTCCCCGGACCAGCTTGATCTTTTTCGTTTTGTTTCCACTTGCAAAGAAGCGCTCCTGGCCTGGGACATATCGGCGCACAGCAGAAGAATGGTCGGGGTCTGCTCTATGGCGCGGCGAAAACGATACCAATAAGAGAGCGGAATGCGATTCAACATGCGCGGGCTGGCTTCGCACAAATCGAGCAGAATCATCCCGAATCCTCCGGCATGGAGCAGCAGGTCGGCCGCTCGCATTGCGTGCTCCGCATTTCCTCCACAGCGCACCCATAGAAGTCGATCGAGGTGAACGCCGGCATCGGCGGCCGAAGCCGGATCGAAGCTGTCGTAAAGATCGACCATGGCGCAGATCTCTCCCTGGCTGCTGCTCTGGGCCAGTAGATGCAGCGCGGCGGACGTCCGGCCTGAAGATCGCTTCCCATAAACTTCGGCCAAAACTCCCCGCGCCAGACCCTCGCTCAGTAAAACGGGAAAGCGGGGAGCCGGGAGGGGGAGGAACTTGGGCTCAGCCTTCTGAAGGGCAATTTGCTGGGCAAATCTATAGTGCTGGTTGAGTTGTAGCGCCCCTATGTTCGCCATTTGTTCGCCTGTCAGATTCAATTCTGATCTA
>JAOAPP010000052.1 GCA_025462985.1 Bryobacterales bacterium
CGGTCCGCGCCGACTATCGCGAGAGTTTCCCGCGCTCCACCGCCGCAGTCGGTCGCTTGTTCTCTCTCGATTCGCTGAAATTGGTGCGCGTTCCCGACTCCGCTACGACTATCACTCTCGGCATCAGGCTGGATCCGGAGCGCCTGCGATCAGCGATGCCCGCATTTGCAGAATACCTCGCGAAGTATTCCACCGAATCTCGCTATCGCGCAGTCGTTACAGACAAGCGTGGCGGCCGATGGATCGAAGTGTCAGGGGCGGACAATTTCATGACGCTCAGGCTGCGCACATTCAATGGACATTTCGCGCCGCTAAACGGAACGCCGCGGGAAATCCCGAGAGACCTGCTTCTCGAGTCAGACTTCACCACGAAGATCATGCTCTTTCACGTGGGCTACACGAAAATGCTGAGCGAGGTCACGCTTCTCGACAGCGAGCATGAGCGCGGATGGCTCGTTCGTTTTACCCACGAGCCGCAATGGCAGCTTCCGCCAACCGTCGGATTTTTCATTCGCACTCCGCTTCGCCGCCCATTCCAGGGCCAGGGCGGCCTTTTTCGCCTCGCACTTCTCGACTCGCCAGGAAAACAAACCATCATCGGCCGCCGGACCTCGGCGACAGTTCAGGAAAGCACGATCCTCCGCTTTCTGAACCGGCTGAGCGGCACTGCGATGGGCGACTTCGTCGGAAAGGCAGAGGCGGAGGAGAATCGGTTCAGCGCGGATGTGTTCAACGCGATGCGGCTCGACGCGCGCTCACTTCTGGAGTAAGGCCGGTCACGAAAACAGAAAAGCCGCGGGAATCCTGTGGATTCCGCGGCCGCTGCTTGGACCCTCGGGGGTCGTTATTCGTGCCACGCGCGCCGTCATTGGAACTCTACGTCCTACCGAACGGCGGCGGGCAGCTACTCTAAAGACCTTCTACACCTGCACCCGCGATTAGTTGCGGATTGAAATCATGGAGCTGAGGGGAATCGAACCCCTGACCTCTGCAGTGCGATTGCAGCGCTCTCCCAACTGAGCTACAGCCCCGCGCATTGTCCGCGACAAGCTGTAACTCGCCTCGTGGAAGAGGCATCAACCCGTCGCACCGGGCCCAAACATCGAAGCCCCGCAAAAAGCTGGCGGGGCTCAGACTTGAATCAAGTTAATTGTTTCCCGCGGTTTGTCAAGAAAGATGTGCGCTCGCTCCTCCACTTAACTCCTTGCCTGGAAACACGATACAGACCGCTACCCAGCCGTTACATCTCCCCCGAGCACGGCAATCACTTCCCCGCTCATGAAGCTGGAATCGGCTTGCGACGCAAGAAATACGTACGTCGGCGCAAGCTCCTCTGGCTGGCCCGGTCGCCCCATCGGCGTATCCTCGCCGAACTTTGCAACTTCCTCAGCCGGCTTGGCCGCCGTATTCAAAGGCGTCCAAACTGGCCCCGGCGCCACCGCATTCACGCGGATTTTCCGCTCGATGAGGTTCTGCGCAAGCGACTTCGTAAAGGCGTGAATCGCTCCCTTGGTTGCCGCGTAATCGAGCAATGTCTTCTCACCCTCGAGCCCCGTGATCGAACCCGTATTGATGATGCAGCTTCCCTCCTTCAAGTATTGCAGAGCCGCCTTCGCCATGTAGAAGTAGCCGTAAATGTTCGTCTTGAAAGTCTTGTCCCATTGCTCTTCGGACACATCGTCGATCGACTGTTGATTCTTTTGAAACGCTGCATTGTTCACCAGAATGTCGATCGCTCCGAGCTGCTTCACAGTCTCGGCTACAGCTGCCTGGCAGAACTCTCTGCTCGTGACGGTTCCCGGCAGGAGAATCGCTCGGCGGCCCTCAGCCTGAATCGTCTGCTGAGTTTCTTCCGCATCACTCTGCTCATCCGGCAGATAGACAATCGCAACGTCAGCGCCTTCGCGCGCGAACATCACCGACACCGCCCTGCCAATTCCTGAATCGCCACCGGTAACGAGAGCGACCTTTCCCATGAGCTTTCCCGCGGGACGATATGCCGGCGCGCGGAACTTGGGCCGAGGATTCATTTCTGATTCCAGGCCCGGTGATTCCTGGTGCTGCTTTGGAATCGGCGGCTTCACATAGCTTTGCTCTCTTTTTTTCTCTCTCGTTGCATTCTTTTTCGACGTCGCCATGCTCTCCTCGGCCAGTGCTTTTGTGAGAGTGACAACTCGCAAGCCCTGTTCCTGCCACTCGCCGGACTCCGATATATTCAGCCCATGTCGCTCACCGTGCGCTTCCTCGGTACATCAGCGTCGCGCCCGACGGTCGAGCGCAACGTCACTTCGATTGCAATTGTGCGCGAGGGCGAAACGCTGCTGTTCGACTGCGGCGAAGGCACGCAACGGCAGATGATGCGCTACGGCACGAGCTTCGCCCTCGCCGACATCTTCTTTACCCACTTGCACGCTGACCACATGCTCGGCGTCATAGGACTGTTTCGGACGTTAGCACTTCAGGGCAGAACAGAGCCGATGCGGCTTTGGGGACCATTGGGATCGAAAATGATTCTGCGTCAGGCGATCGATCTCGGTAGAGGAAAAGAGCCGTTCGAAGTGGAGATCAACGAGGTCGCTGCCGACACGCCAATTCGGCGAAAGGGCTATTCGATACTACCGTATGCAGTCGATCACAACGACAGGCTCGCTGTCGGTTACGCGCTCGTTGAAGACATTCGACTCGGCCGATTCAATCCGGAGATGGCGCGGAACCTCGGAATTCCAGAAGGGCCGGCGTGGGGTAAGCTCCACAAGGGTGAGCCGGCAACGCTCGACGACGGACGAGTCGTTCGACCGGAAGATCTGGTTGGCCCGTCGCGCCCCGGACGCCGCGTTGTTTTCACCGGGGACTCGCGCCCCGCAGAAGGCACGATAAAGGCGGCCGAAGGGGCGGATCTTCTCGTGCACGAGGCGACGTTCGCAGACGATGAGCAACCACGTGCTGTGGAGACGGGGCATTCGACATCACGAGAGGCTGCCGAAGTTGCCGCGAAAGCTGGAGTGAAGCGACTGGTGCTGACGCATCTGTCAGCGAGGTACTCAGTGAATGCCGCCGAGCTCGCTCAGCAGGCGAAAGAAGTTTTTGCGGAGTGCATCGTCGCTCGCGACGGGATGGAGATCGAGGTGCCGTTCGCGCCGGAATAAAATCAACGGCTTGTTACACGGATCAACAGCGTGGAACTGCCATCAGAAACAACTACAACAGCTCTGACGACGGATCACACGGATAGAACAGATAGAACGGATCAGAAACAAAAGCCAAAATTTTGGATCATCCGGGAATACCGGGAAATGCAAGTAATGATTGCTTCGAACGTCATTCATGCGTGACTGATCAATTGAGGACATGACCGATCCGCCCCAATCCGCCCATCGTCCGCTCAAATCCGCGTCTAATAAGCGTACGCGCTGAGGAATCGCAAACCCGGTGAGGAATCGCAACGCTGTAAACCGCTTGCCGGGTCCAACGCGGCTGCGTTTCCTCTGCGGGTACGTTTTTTTTGGACGCGGATCAGGCGGATGGGGGCGGATCGGGCGGATCGGTCCACCCGAAACTAAATCGGCCTCGGGTTTCAACAACTTCACCAACTCTACCAAAGACCTTTCTGCAATTGAACGGTCTGCTGCCACCTGAAAT
>JAOAPP010000056.1 GCA_025462985.1 Bryobacterales bacterium
TCGGTGCCGCGAACCGTCGAAGCGCAGGTCGTGGCGCTTGCAGACAAGCTGGACACGCTGCGTGAGTGCTTCAAAATCGGCCTGATTCCAAGCGGCTCAAAAGACCCGTTAGCCCTGCGCCGCGCCGCCCAGGGAGTGGTCAAGATTCTCTTTGAAGAGAAGCTGCCTACTGATCTGGGGAGTCTCACTGCCGGGATCCCGCAGTTGCCTGAGTTCATGCTGGAGCGAGTACAGTTTTATCTGCGCGATATCCTGCATTACGAGTACGACGAGGTAAACGCGGTTCTGGCCACGCCGGTAACCACCCTGCGGGATCTGGCCGAGCGTGTCGAAGCGGTGCACAGCGTGCGACCGACGGCAGACTTCGAACCACTCGCCGCGAGCTTCAAACGAATCAAGAACATCCTGAAGCAGGCCGGAGTGACATTCCTTCCTGCGCCTGACCCGGGAAAATTGACGCCTGGGCCGGAGCGGGAGCTGTCGGAAGCGGCAGAACAGGTCCGAAATCGCATCGCGGGCGATACCTCGCATCGCGACAAATTATCGGCCATCGCGTCGCTTCGACCGAAAGTCGATTTGTTCTTCGATAAAATCCTTGTAAACGATCCAGATCCGGCGATCCGCGAGAACCGTTTGGCTTTGTTGTTTAGCTTGCTAACGGAGTTCTCGACAATCGCCGATTTTTCCGAAATTGTGACTAAAGGCGCAAGCGCTTAAACAATTTCGAATGACCATCCCACGTTAGAAGAGAGAGAAAGACCGGAATGAAGAAATACGTTTACTCGTTTGGCGACGGCACAGCCGACGGCGACGGGAAGATGCGGGACGTGCTTGGCGGGAAAGGAGCCGGCCTTGCTGAGATGAGCAAAGCAGGCGTTCCTGTCCCGCCCGGTTTCACGATCTCGACAGAAGTTTGCAACCTCTTTTTTGAGAACGGGAACAAGGTACCGTCCGAAGTCGACGACCAGATTCGCCACGCCTTGGGCAGATTAGAGCAGTCCATGGGGAAGAAACTCGGCGGCGTAGATGACCCGCTCCTTGTGAGCGTTCGTTCGGGCGCAAAGTTCTCCATGCCCGGCATGATGAACACCATTCTCAACCTCGGCCTGAACGATGAGACCACCGCTGGACTCGCAAAAAAAACGGGGAATCCCCGGTTTGCCTATGACTGCTACCGCCGGTTCATTCAGATGTTCGGCGAGGTGGCACTTGGTGTCGAGATGGAGAAGTTTGATCACATCTTCGACACTCGAAAGGCAAAGCGCAAGCTGAAACTCGACACTGAACTGAACGCCGAAGACCTGCAATTCATCATTGACGAATACAAGAAGGTCGTAAAGAAAGAAATCGGCAAGGAATTCCCGCAGGATCCTCTGGAGCAACTAATGCTCGCCCGGGATGCGGTCTTCAACTCCTGGCATACCCCGAAAGCCATCTACTATCGGCGAATGGAGAAGATTCCAGACTCCATCGGCACGGCTGCGAACGTTCAGGCCATGGTGTACGGAAACATGGGCGACAACTCCGGCACTGGCGTCGGATTCACCCGCAATCCCTCAACAGGCGAAAAGGTTTTCTACGGCGAGTTCCTCGTCAACGCGCAGGGCGAAGACGTGGTAGCCGGCATCCGCACTCCGCAGCCCCTCTCCGAGCTTGAAGACGTCATGCCGGAGGCGTACAACCAGCTGCGCGAAATCACCAGCAGCCTGGAGAAGCACTATCGCGATGTGCAGGACTTTGAGTTCACCATTGAAGAAGGCAAGCTTTTCATGTTGCAGACGCGCAATGGAAAGCGGACCGGTGTTGCGGCTGTTCGCATCGCCGTCGACATGCTGGAGGAAGGCCTGCTCTCTGAAAAGGAAGCAGTGCAGCGCGTAGCGCCGAACCAGCTCGACCAGCTTCTCCACCCGGTCCTCGATCCGAACCTGCGTAAAGGGCTGCAGAAGATCGCGACCGGTCTCCCGGCCTCTCCTGGAGCGGCCGTCGGTCGCGCGGCTTTCTCCTCTGAAGATGCGGTGGAACTCGCAAAGCATGGGCCGGTCATCCTCGTGCGCAAGGAAACCACACCCGACGACATTCACGGTATGGACGTCTCCAAAGGCATCCTCACGGCCGTCGGCGGGCTGACCTCGCACGCCGCCGTCGTAGCGCGGGGCATGGGTCGTCCTTGTATCGTAGGCGCTGCCGCAATCTCGATCGAGGAAGCTAAAAAGACTGCGACCATCACCACTGGCGGTAAAAAGCTGATCGTGAAAGAGGGCGAATGGATCTCCCTGGATGGAACGCTCGGCGAAGTGTATCTCGGCCAGTGCAAAACCAGCGAGCCGGATCCCAAGTCACACTATTTCGCTAAGTTCATGGAGTTGGCAGACAAGTTCCGTGGCAACTTCGGCGTTCGCGCCAACGCGGATATCCCTCGGGATGCCAAGCAGGCGCGGCTCTTTGGCGCGGAAGGCATCGGTCTGTGCCGCACCGAGCACATGTTCTTCGCCGAAGATCGCATCCCTCACATGCAGGCGATGATTCTGGCGCGCGATGAGAAAACCAGAAAGAACGCCCTCAAGAAGCTGCTGCCCATGCAGCGCAAGGACTTCGCTGGGCTGTTCCAGGTAATGGACGGCTTCCCGGTCGTGATCCGCACTCTCGATCCGCCGCTCCACGAATTTCTGCCGAAGCGCGAAGACTTGATGGTCGACCTCGTCAAGCTTCCGCACGCCACTTCAAAAGAAAAGAAACAAATGGCGGCCACCTACCGCGTCAGCGTCGGCGAGCTCAAGAAGTACTTGCCCGAACTGCTGCACCGCGTGGAAGAGCTGCACGAATTCAATCCGATGCTGGGGCATCGCGGATGCCGGCTGGGCATTACCTATCCGGAAGTAACCGAAATGCAGGTGCGCGCCATTTTCGAAGCCGCTGTTCTGGTAGCGAAGAAGGGCGTGAAGGTCGTTCCAGAGGTGATGATTCCGCTGGTCGGCAACGTTAAGGAGCTTGAGAACCAGAAGGCCATTGCGGTGCGAGTCGCAGAAGAAGTTCTGGGAGCCGCGGGGCTGAAGGATCTCAAGTACTACGTGGGAACGATGATCGAGATTCCGCGGGCTGCCATGACCGCGGACGAAGTCGCCAGAGAGGCCGAGTTCTTCTCGTTCGGTACCAACGATCTCACGCAAACCACCATGGGTTTGTCGCGCGACGACTACACCAAGTTCTCGAAGCAGTATGAAGACCTGAAAATCTTCAAGGCTGATCCCTTCGCTGTTCTCGATCAGGACGGCGTCGGCAAGGTGATCGAGCATGCTGTCAAGCTGGGCCGCAAAACGCGTCCGGACCTTGAAATCGGAATCTGCGGCGAGCATGGCGGTGAGCCCAGCTCGGTCGAATTCTGCTACAGGGTTGGCATGAACTACGTTTCTTGTTCACCGTACCGTGTGCCGATCGCCCGGCTGGCTGCCGCACAAGCGGCGCTTGCGAGCGATGAAGGTAAAGCCGAGCAGCAGCGCACCGCCTAGCTCCATCCCGGGGTGCAGGTATCCTTGGTGAAAGCGTGCCT
>JAOAPP010000069.1 GCA_025462985.1 Bryobacterales bacterium
GCGCCGCTCGTCACGATGTGATACAGCAGGTGCGCCGCCCACATCGCAACTCCCACTGGCACCAGAGCGAAGATGAACCGCTTCGTCGCCCCGCTGCCGGCGCGCGAGATGCGATCGCAAACCGCTAGTGCCACCCCTGGAGCAATGAGCAAGCCGGCAATCACAAACGCCGCCACGATAAATGGCATCGCATGTAGGCCCAGGCGAGCGTGCCAGCCATGTTCCCACATCATCACCGGACTCACCATTCCGGCCGCATTCACAAACGCTCCGAATATGACCACGAGAGCTAGCGCAGCCAAATCGGCGCGTTTCGAAAGCCTACCGATCGAGGAACGATACGGATCGCCGGTCAGCGTCCTGGCCGGAGCGATACTCACGAGCGAAACGTTGTCATGCGGGCAAGCATTCACGCAGTCCAGACAGAACGTGCAGTCTAGATTGCTTTCTTTCTTGGGCTGGAAAAGGTAGAGTTCACAGCCACGCGCGCGTTCATTCCCGCGGATGCAGTCGTAAGTCTGACAGCTCTGGCATGTGGCCTCTCTGCGTACCCGCACTTCGCGCGGCGAAACCAGAGAGGTTACGAAGTGGAACTGCCCGATGGGGCACACATACTTACAAAAGCTGGCGCCCCTGAACAACCCGTCCACGACAAGAGCAGCGACAAAGTACCCGGCGATCAGCCACGCCGTCAGCCAGGGGCTGTCCCACAGTCCGAACGCTTCGTAAGCCCAGAGATACAGGAGCAGTAGACTCGCCGAAAGCCACTTATTGCGCAGCGCCCTCGGCCAACGAAGCTGCGCCGGAAAGACAACCCGCCCCATGTCGCGCACTAGCGTAAAAGGACACGCCATGCAGAATAGGTTTCCCACCAGCAGCAGTGCGAAGACGGAGAGCGCCCGCCAATGAATCCACGGGAGCACGCCGGCGACGTTGACGGGCGTCACCTGCGGCCCGAAGAATCCGTCAGCCATCACCGCAACCGCTGTCAGCAGCATGACCACCTGCGCCACGCGCCGCCATTTTGGGAGTGCAAGGCGCTTCATCAGAGAAGGGCCATACATTCGCTGGGCAGGTTTGACCGGAACCGGCATCACTCGCGACCTTCGCGATGTGGAAAGCAGCTTCATCGCAATGCCGACCGCCGGCAGCAGGTACACCACCGAACCTGGCACCCACATAAGAGCCCCGGCGATCGTCTGGTCTTCGCGAGCACTCAGCCCGCTCATACGAACGGCTTCATAGGTCGGATAAAGTACGCGATCCGAAAAAATGTAGAATGCCGAAATCGCCGTGTTGATGAAATCCGATGTGAGCAGATAAGGAATACCCACCCATAAAGGCCAGCGATACCGGACCGGGGCCGGCCGGACTATCGGCCACCAAAAGAGAATCCCGGTCCAGAAAAACGTCGCGTGCTGTACCGCATGCCAGGACGGAGACCGCAGCGCGAGTTCGTAGAACAACGGCAGATGCCAACCCACGGTGCTGACCGCAAAAATGGACCACGTCACAAGCGGTGAGGTCAGCCATCCGAAGGACCCCCGGAGCGGAGCCCAGGTCAGGAACGGACCCAGCCCTTCCTTTACCCACGATTTCGGAAGCCCACGCAAAAGCGGCAGCATCGGCTCGCCGAGCAGAATCAGCGGAGGCGCAATCATCATGAGCAGCAAATGCTGCGTCATGTGAGCCGAAAGGAAGAGGCTGTCAAAGGAATCAAGCGGCGATTCCGACGCAAGAAAGATGAGTGCAAGTCCGGCAAGGAAAGCGCTCAATCGCTCCACCTGATAAGGAACGCGTAAGATGCGGCGTCCCCGCATCCATCCGCGCACATAGACGAACCCGATTAGAACAAGTAAGCCGATGACGCGCGGATCAAGATTCCAGGAGGCCAGAGCCGATACTGCTACAGACTGCACAGGACCTAATTCGCCAAATGCAGCGCCGGCGGTGTCACAACCGCGAAGTCGCGAGGCAGATTATTGATCGGCGGACTCGATTCACGAGCTGGCGGTACGCCGCTCGGCGTCAATGTCCGCATGAAAGCCACCAGGGCTTCCACTTCCGCTGGTGACAGCTTCTTGGCGTAAGCCGGCATGTTGCCGCCGCCTTGAATAACCTGGCGCACCATCTCCGGGCCCGTCAACCGGGCCGCGACGCCGTCCAATGCAGGACCGCGCTGTCCGCCAACGCCGCCGAGCGAATGGCAGTTCCGGCACTGCTTGTTCTGCAGCACCGTTGCGCCTCGGATCTCAAGCGGCGTGCGTCCTCTGACATACTTCACCGGAATGGGATCCGCACTCCAGGCATTCATGCGGGGAGACCAGGGCGACTCTTCACCCATGTAAGCCAGTACGCCGACCACGGTCAAGATAAAGATCACGGACAACACCGCAACCGGCCGTCGTGAGTAGCTCTTCTCGCCTGTCCCGGAGATGAACGGAAGCAGCAGCAGAAACCCGATTGCAATCGCGGGTGCGACAAACAGAATGGCGACTTCCATCCAGTCCGGCAGCAGAGCCAGCGCCGCAAACAAAGCCAGGAAATAGAAGTCCGGGCGAGGATTGGTGTCCACCAGCGTCGGATTCGGCGGTCCTCCGGGACCCTTCGGCCCGAAGAAAAAGGCGCACGCCAGAATCGCCACAATGACGACTGCAGCCGCCACCAGATCGTTCCCGATAGCGTCGGGCGCGAACGGGACGCCTTCCTTCCGAAGGATCTCGGCGTACTCGGCGTCATATGTCCCGCGCTTTACCGGATGACCCGGCTTGGGATATTCATTGATGCCTTTCGTCAGCACTAACCGAAGATGCATGCTGACCAGAGC
>JAOAPP010000072.1 GCA_025462985.1 Bryobacterales bacterium
CGCGGTGCCGATCTGCGGCAAGGACTTCAAGACAGGCCAGACCTACATGAAGACTCTTCTGGCTCCCGGTTTCAAGGCCAGAATGCTCGGAATGAATGGTTGGTTTTCCACCAACATCCTGGGTAACCGGGACGGCGAAGTGCTGGAAGACCCGGGCTCCTTCAAGAGCAAGGAGGAAACGAAGCTATCTGTCCTCCAACAGATTCTCCAGCCGGATCTTTACCCCGAACTTTATGGCGATCTCTACCACGCCGTTCGCATCAACTACTACCCACCGCGTGGAGATGCGAAAGAGGGTTGGGATAATATCGACATTTTCGGATGGCTCGGTTACCCGATGCAGATAAAAATCGACTTTCTATGTAGAGACTCGATACTAGCTGCCCCCCTGGTTTTGGATCTAGTGCTTTTCATGGATCTGGCCCAGCGGGCGGGAATGAAGGGGATTCAGGAATGGCTTTCGTTTTATTTCAAAGGCCCCATGACCGCGCCCGGTCTATACCCCGAACACGACGTTTTTATTCAGCTGATGAAGCTGAAAAATACGCTGCGGTGGATGCAGGGAGAGGATTTAATCACTCACCTGGGTCTGGAGTACTACGATTAAGAACCGAGCGTAGGGCTGCGGCGTCCAATGGAGGAAGGACACGATGCTTCCAGTAGCCCCAGGCTCTCACCCGAAAACGAAGCTGTCCCAGCTGAAAGGGAAAGATTCTGTTCAACCGATGCGGATCCTGGTGATTGGCGGGACTTTGTTTATCGGCAAGCTGCTGGTAAGCGAGCTGTTGAAAGCCGGGCATGAAGTCTATGTCCTTCACCGAAAAGCAGAACATCCGTTCGGAAAGCGCGTCCACAATCTCGTGGCAGACCGGAACGACGCTGGCAGCGTGAAGCAGGCAATCGGGTCCGTCCGTTTCGATGCCGTATACGATCTGGCCTACGACTGGGATCGCGGCACCACGGCTGCCCAGGTAGAAGGGACCGCTCACCTCTTCGAAGGCCGTGTCGGGCGCTACGTCTTCATGTCCAGCGTAGCCGCTTACGGGGATGGTCTGAACCATCACGAAGGCGATGCGCTCGCGCCGGACGACCACCCCAACCCATACACCCGCAACAAGGCGATGAGCGAAAGGGCGCTGTTTCGTATGAATCAGCGGTCCGGGTTCCCTATCGTCACGCTGCGTCCCCCGTTCGTCTACGGTCCGGGTAATCCGTTCTACCGCGAGGCGTTCTTTTGGGACCGCTTCCGGGCGAATCGTCCGGTGATCTTGCCGAGCGAGGGCCACCGACTGATGCAGTTCGTCTATGTCAAGGACTTTGTCGAACTCGCGCTTAAGGTGATTGGGCAGCGGAACACGGTCGCGCATGCCTTCAATGTCGCCAATGCCCGGGCGGTGACTCAGCATGAACTGCTGCTGGAACTCTCGCGCGTGGCAGGCGCGAAAGAGCCGCAACTGATCGTGATCCCCCGGGAGCTGATTCATCGGGCCGGCGGCCAGACAATGGGCAACAGCAGGCTGTACTTCGGGCAGTACTATGACATGCCAGCGATTACCGAGATCATCACGAAAGCGCAACGGATGCTGGCGTTCAAACCGACTGAGTTCACAACCGGGTTGAAAGATACATTCCGAGCCTATCTCAAAGAACGCAACTTTGCGCCGCCGGATTATGCCTTCGAGGATGCCCTGCTGACCAAGTTCTCTCACGATAGAAAGTCGGTCAGAACAGCCTGAACGGCGTTATTTCCCGGCGATCATCACTTTGGGGGCTGTTTCCTCTTCCGGTTCAGCCTCCATCAATCGGTCGCAGGCCTCGGAAAGAATGGAAACGAATTCTTCCGCGATCATCATGGCAAGCTTTTCTAATTCCATGAACAATTTGTGGGTGAAAGAAGAATAATCTCGCAAGGATAGATTACCGGGTAAAATGTGCATCTGCTGCAAAGAAGTCAGTGTGCAGACAGATGCCGGACCTGTGCCCACCCTTCCTTACCCAGCCGAAACTCAAGGGATCGGTGGCACGTAAATTGAGAGGGCCCCTGGTCCCACGCATAGCGGTCGATTTTCACCTGCTTTTCACCTTCCGCGGAGCGCCCTGTGTGCAGCACGTTGAACGAGTTCGTCTCGCCTTTGTGCCTGTTTGAGACCGCGGTTCCAGCCTGCACGAAAACCATGGCATGATTCCTGGTCTTATAACGTGAACTGGTGCTGCCCGATGAGCTGATGTGAATATGTCCGGCCAGCAGTACGTCCACGACGGGAGCCAGTCGTCTGACTGCCAGGCGTGAGTGCCCAATTAAGGAACGAGCCGTGGCAGGCGCGGGAAGATCGAACGGATGATGGGTGACCAGTACCCGGATGAGGCAATCGGGCAGCGCCGCAAACCGCTGCACAATGCTCTCGAGCTGCTGTTCCGTGATCTTCCCTCCCTTCACCGGGAAATGATGAGCACTCTCGAAGCCAATGACCGCCACATGTTCGTCCACATAGGTCGGAGTAGGATCGTCACTGATGTAGCGTCTGAAGTTTCGCAAGCCTTCAATGGCCCGCAGCCACAGATTGTAGAAGGGCAGATCGTGGTTGCCGGGAACCACAATCTGTGGCTTGGGCAACGACTGAAGAAAGTCTCTGGCCTGCTCGAACTCGCGGATGGTTGCATGCTCCACCAAATCCCCGGAAACCGCAAGCGCGTCCGGCTTGATCTGCCATAGTGACTGCCGCAAAGCGTCCACCAGCAACGGGTCGTTATAGCCGAAGTGCAGATCGGAAATATGTGCAATGCAGGGCATCAGTCTGCCAGAATCCGCTTGGACGAGCCTGCCAGGGGAGTGATCACGCGAAGCGCCTTGGGCAGGCACCGGTATTCGAGCGGTGCTACCATGCGCACCATCTCACCGTCCACGCCGACGCCAATCCTGCGCGGCTTCGAGTTGATCCGCAGACGTGAGGCTCGGAAAACTTCAAAAACAGAGTGACGCGGCGTCCGGCCCAGCACCAGCCCAGCTAGCATCCTGAGCAGACCCCACCGGGTACACCGGCGCATTACGTACACCCAGAGGCTCCCCTCAGAAAGGCTGGATCGCTCTCCGGGCGCCAATCCCTGCATTCGATGCTCATTGTTTCCGATCAGCACGAACGGGGTTTGCAGCCTGCGGGCCTGGCTCCCCACCTCGATCTCAACACTGAGGTGAGGCAGCCGCCAAAATACCCGCAGCATGCCGGCCGCCATCGCAATCAGTCGCCCGATACTGCTGCGGCCGAAGCCGCGGCGTTCCCATGCCTCTCTGGTGGACCGGTAATTGGGAAACAGACCTAGCACGGAATTGTTGATGAAGATGCGACCGTTTACCTCGCCTGCGTCCACCTCGAGAGTTCCGCTTGTCAAAAGAACGCGCGCCGCCTCTTCCGGATCGAGTGGAATGTGGAGGTCTCTTGCGAAGTGATTCAGCGTTCCCGCTGGAATGACACCCAGCGCAGCTTGCTGATGAACCAGCGCCGAAGCAGCCGCATTTATTGTTCCGTCGCCCCCGGCCGCAATCAGGACGTCCGTACCGGAGGAAACGATCGACTTGCTGATCTCGCGCAGATTCCCTCCGTGGTGTACTCGCTCGACTTGCAACGATTCTCCATCGGCTGTCAAAGTGGACTCGATCGACTGTCGCACCTTCTCTTTCTCATCCCAGCCCGATGAATCGTTCCAGAGCAAAGTCAACGAACGGCCGTTCCCCGTCATGCGATATCCGACATCACCAGTCAGACGAGCCCCGGCTTCGAATGTGACGTGAAAGGGCGTTAATAGGGAGTCATGTCCTTTCGGAGGAACGGTTGCTATTCGCAACCCATCCAACAGACAGGAAGACGAAAGACCTTCCGAAAGGGGAAAGGCAATGTTCAAAAAGTTAGGTGTTTTTGCCTTGATATTGGGTGCGGCCGGAGCGTCTTTTGTTCCAGCGACAGCTTTTGCACAGGACGGCTACGGATACTACGGCGGGGATCGCTCTTACTATGGCAACGATCGAGATTACGACCGCCACGAGCGCCGGGAGTGGCGCGAACACGAGCGACGGGAGTGGCGCGAGCACGAACGCCGGGAACGCCGTGCCGCTGAATGGCGCGAACACGAGTGGCGGGAACACAGGCGTGAAAACCGCTGGTACTATCGCGACGGCGATCGTCCGTCAGCCTACTTCTATTACGGTTTCGGCCGCTAACGCTCGCTGATCCATAATGAGAGAAGCCGCTTTCCCGAGAAAGCTAGTTCGCGGGGACGGGCATGCGGCCTCTCTCAACTTCATGCGTGTCAGTCCGCCGCAGAGCTATATGCCAGGCTGGTTTCGAAGCGATTGCGCATCAGAGAATCGACTAATCCGACGATCTCATTGAGCGCATCGCATCCGGCGAAGCCCTCCTGAATGCGGCGAACATTCTGCTGAATGCTCTTACTCGAAAGTGCAGTGCGAACCGCATTCCTCACCTGCTCGGGAGTCGGCCGCGATGTTCCGAGGTTCACTCCAGTTCCCGACCACGCCACTCGCGCAGCGACCATCGGCTTGTCTTCCGTCTCTCCACCGACGACAACTGGAATGCCCGCCGCGAGCGCGCTGTTCACACCGCCGTAGCCGCCGTTGCTCACCAGCACCCGCACCTTCGGCAGCAGTTTATCGAACGGAATAAACTGAACCACCTTCGCATTCCCCGGCACGGAGATCGAGACTCCACCCGTTTTGCCGGTCGCGGCCACTACCATCACATCTTCCTCAGCCAGCCCGAGCAGAGTGGGTTCAATCAACTCGCTCAGGTCAGAGTTCGCGATGGTGCCCTGCGTTACCAGCACGACAGGTTTTGACCCATCGAGCTCTGCCCACCAGTCCGGCGGGTCGAAGCGGGAGGCCGGTAGCGGCATCGGACCAACGAAGCGGACAGTGTCCGGCATATCGCTGCGCGGAAACTCGAACTCTTCAGCCGTCAGTTGCAGAAAGAGATCGGGAAGCGTATAAAGACAATCGAAAAAGAACCTCGGCAGGGTCGGCGCGCCACACCCTTCGAGCACCGCATCGAAGTGGTCGTTCGCAGAGCCAAGCATTGCTTCCAACTGCATCGTCTCCAGCCGATTTCGCTCTCTGCCGGCGGGACTCAAATCAGGCGGCGAAAACGGCGACGTGTCCACGCTGCTCAGAAACATCGGACAGATCCCGAAGGACACCACGGGCGGACGTTCTTCTTTCGCGGTCGTGAGCAGCATCGGCAGCGCGCCGCAGAATAGCAGGTCCGTAAAGATCACATCGATCTCCCGCTCGCGCAGAATCCGTTGCAGCCCGCGATGCTGATCGGGAATCGCATCCGCAAAGATGTGCTTCATGTCGAAGTTAAGCTGCTCGGGCCCTGGCGCGCAATGGTTCCTTTCCGGGAAAATCTCGTCCATCTGACGAAAGTCCAGATTGCATTTGCCCTCAAAGGGAATGAATTCGATTCCCGTGCGCTCAACCTCCGTCCTGAAAACTTCTGCCGTGTTGAAAGTGACCTGATGACCGCACGCCTGCATGTGGCGCGCGATCGTCAGAAGGGGATTTACGTGTCCCGGAGCCGGGGTTACAGCAATGAGAATATGAGCCAAAACAGCCTCCTTATGCAGATCTCGATGTAAAGTTCGACGAGCGGCCGCGGTAGGTGCAGGCGTACAGCCATCGGTTCGACCGCCTGACCGAGCGAAGTAATAACGAAGGTACTCACGGAAAGCTCCAATTCGGTAAATTGCGAGCTGTCGCGACTCCTCCCGGATCCCGGTGCCTTCCGGCGACCGGGGCGCTTACTGCCCGTCACTGTTCTTAGCGGAAACTGCTCTCGGATCGGCTCACCCGGCCGAAATTCTTTTCTCCGACCCGGGCACTTGATACAAAGGAGGGGAGCCCAGCTTCTCTACTTCGCCGATCAGGCTGATAGAGTGAGCAGATATCCTAGACGTAAGGTAAGAATCATGTCTCTGCAAATCGGCGATGTCGTCCCAGATTTCACTGCCCAGACCACGGAAGGAGAGATTCACTTCCACGAGTGGATCGACGGATCCTGGTGTGTCCTGTTTTCACATCCGAAGAACTTCACGCCTGTGTGTACCACTGAGCTCGGGTACACCGCCAAACTGAAGCCCGAATTCGACAAGCGCGGCGTCAAGGTAATCGGGCTCAGCTGCGATCCCATCGACGCACACCACAAGTGGGCGCTGGATATCGAAGAAACGCAAGGCTACGCTCCCAATTTTCCGTTGATCGCGGACGCGGATCGCACCGTGGCCAATCTCTACGGAATGATTCATCCGAACGCGTCCGATACGCTCACCGTCCGCTCGGTCTTCGTGATCGGGCCGGACAAAAAAGTGAAGCTGAGTCTTACTTATCCGGCCAGCACTGGCCGGAATTTCGACGAAGTCCTGCGCGTCATCGACTCCCTGCAACTAACCGCAAAGAGCCAGGTGGCCACTCCCGTGAACTGGAAGCAGGGCGAGGACGTCATCATCGTGCCGGCCGTGTCTGACGAAGAGGCCAAGAAGAAATTTCCGCAAGGCTGGAAAACGCTGAAGCCGTACCTTCGCGTGGTCGCTCAGCCGAAGGCGTAGTCAAAGGTTCGGCGCAGTTCCGCGCTGCGCCGGACCTTCAATATCGAAGCACTGCGAATCGTGTAACGGTGTACCCGAGTGCGGCGCCCGCAAAAACGTCTGCGGTGAAATGTTCGGACAACGACAGTCTGGAGAATCCCACCAAAGCCGCTGCTCCATAGGCCGCGTAAGGAACCCAGCGATGGTTCGCATACCGATGCGCAACCACGGTGGCAACCGCAAACGCCGCGATCGTGTGTCCGGATGGAAAACTGGAACTGGTGGGCGAACCCTTCGTTTCGAAGAATGTGCCGCGATAGTTCCCATTCGGGGGAATGCTGTTCGGCCGAGCTCGCCGGGTAATCGCCTTCAACGCAGTAGCCAGAATTTCTGTATCGGCCACAGCCTCTCCCGCAAACAATGCCGTCCGCTGCATCTTCGCATCTCCACGCATCAAACCCGCCCCATAGAGCGCCGCCGGAGCCAGAATCGTACCGACCGACATAGCATTGCTGGTGAACACATCGTTGAAGCTCCCGAATGAGGAAGCGTTATGGAAATACTTGCCCTCATAGGGATCGGCTGCCAGCAGAGCACTGGTTGTGCCTGCGATAGCTAGCGTTGGAACCCACACATGGCCGTTCCCCAGCTTCCCAGGAAATAGCCAGATGTCCTTCTGATCCTGCAGAATGTTTGGAACCAGAAGCTTCCATGAAACAGGACCGTCACAGTCCGGCGTGCAGAGGAGCGACAATTGCGCATACGAGTGCGATACACCGACGCTCAGCAGCAGCAGCAAAGCCCAAACAGAATTTCTGAGCATGATTGCAGGTAGGTTCAATGCCTAGCGTACTTGGCCCAGACACCGATTTCCACCAAATCTCACCTGATTTATGAGAAGTTTAAGAGATTCACAGGCATCGAACATGCAGCAGTTATCGAAGATAAATCTCGACGAGCGATTCAGCCTCTTTAGCGATCATTGGCGGCCTAAGATTGTTGCCGAACTAAACGGTCAGCACTTGAAGCTGGTCAAGGTGCAAGGCACTTTCCCTTGGCACACGCATGAACACGAAGATGAATTGTTCCTGGTCTGGCGCGGCGCATTTCGCGTCGAATTCCGCGATCGCATCGAAGAATTGAAGCCCGGCGAAGCGCTGGTTGTGCCCCGCGGTGTCGAACATCGTACCGCCGCTGATGAAGAGGCCGAAGTTCTCATCTTCGAACCTGCGGCTACAAGAAATACGGGAAGTGTGCAGGACGAATACTTCACCGCGCCAGAAGCAACATGGCTCCCCTCGGTCGACTAGGTGGTAAGGAGGGATTCTTAGCCGACGTTTATTGACGATTGCTACCGACCGGCTCCTCACACGGAATTTCTTCCATCGTCGGATAGTCCGTATACCCCTTTTCAGTTCCGCCGTAAAACGTTGAGCGGTCATACGCATTGAGCGGGCTCTTCTGCTCCAAGCGCTTTGGCAGGTCAGGATTGGCAATGAACAGGCGCCCAAACGCGATAGCATCTGCGAGGTGCTTTGCGACCGTCTGCTCCGCAGCTTCCGCGCTCTAGCCGCCAGCCGAGATCAGAACTCCTTTGAAGGCTTTCCGAAATGTCTCGCTCGTGCGCGGCGCATTGCCGTTGATCGGCGCGTCCGCACCCGCATTGCCGACACGAGGCTCCACCAGATGAACATACGCAATTCCGCGATTCGAGAGTTGCTGCAGCACATAACCGAACAAAGCGATCGGATCCGAATCGGCCATATCTAAAAAGGTTCCATAAGGCGAAAGCCGCACGCCCACGCGATCCTTGCCCCACACCTGAGTAACCGCGTCCACAACTTCAAGCAGCAGGCGCGCTCGATTTTGAATCGAACCGCCATACTCGTCCGTGCGCCTGTTCGATTTATCTTCTAGGAATTGATCCAACAGATATCCGTTCGCACTATGGATCTCGACCCCGTCGAAACCCGCCAGTTCGGCGTTTTCTGCGGCGCGGCGATACTCGGCCACCACGCTCGGGATCTCCTCAACCCCGAGCGCCCGCGGAGTTTCAAACGGTACCTGCTGGAAGTCTGCCGTCATCGCCTTTGATCCATCCTGGGGAGCGATCGCGGAAGGAGCAACCGGCAGCCCGGCCTCCGGGTGAAGCGAGCTGTGAGACATTCGCCCCACATGCCAGAGCTGCAGGAAAATGTATCCGCCTTTCGCGTGGACCGCGCTGGTGGTCAGCTTCCATCCTTCAATTTGCTCGCCGGAGTGGATCCCGGGTGCAGCGGGGTACCCTTTCCCGAGAAGTGAAATCTGGGTCGCCTCACTGATCAGAAGGCCTCCCTCCGACGCGCGCTGTTGGTAGTAGGTCGCATTCAGGGCATTGGGAACGTCTCCCGGCTGAGTTGAACGAAGACGTGTCAAGGGCGCCAGAACCACTCGGTGCGAGAGTTGGAGGTCGCCGACGCGGAGCGGCGACATTAAATGTGGAAGATTGCTCACATTCCATAGATGCTCTGGCGAAAACAGGCGTCGCATAGATGATTGGCGCAGGCAAAACCCCAAGCCAAACCGGGCCTAAAGTGAGGGACGCATGCTGCCGATAACACTGATCATGATCAAGTGTCCAGCGTGCGGCGGTGTTCAGTTCTGGCGATCGCGACGGCGAGGACTCGGAGAAAATATCTTGGCTCGGGTGGGCTACTGGCCCTACCGATGCCTGGAGTGTTCGGAGCGCTTCCGTCTCCGTCTGAGGAATTATGTCCCGCAGACAGCAACTGCGAAACCCGAAACGAAAGTCGAAATGAAACCCGATGATGTAGGTCCGGAGGTCGCCTCTCACCGGCACCCACATCAACCCGTGGCGAAGGTCGTCATTCAGGCAGACTCGCACGAACAACTGGACCAGGTACTGCTCGCCCTGCAACGGGCGGTAGCCCGATACGACACCTCTTCAAACAGGACGCACGCCGACTATGCAAAGCGGCGTTGAGGGAGAGTATTATGTTTTAGCGCTACGTTACGGACCCTGCGTAACTCCTGGAGCATGACGGGGACGCGGTTCACCTACTCCAGGACGGCGCACCTGGCCAATTGCCTTCAGATGTACATGTCATCATGGAATCGGAGCATCCGACAAGGGCTTGGAGGGACACAATCTGTTGGCCGAGGCTCCCAGATAGGTCGGCCCGTTCAGCACCTGTGACACTTCCGAACTAGTCAAGTAACGAATGGGAGCGAACTGGTCGATTCGCTGAACGACCTCTACCAAGCCGCGGAGCAATTGTTCTTGAGCTCGCGTCACGTGCTTACTGCAGAGCACGCCGATGCCGTCCATCAAGAGAATCGACGCTGGGCGATGTTGCCCACAATCCTCGCTATGGGGGTATTTGAGCAGTGGAACTGTCTCAGGCAAGAACATGGCCTGACACGGGTAAAGCACGCCCCCAGATAAGATTTGTTGCGAGAGTTGGTCGGTAGCCAGAGCATGGACTTCCATATACGTCGGCAGTGACCAACCTGATTCAGAGGCTGTCCGCGTGAGTAGCGCCGCCGGGGTCTTGGGCGTCACTCGTGGCGTGATTGCCAGCCTCGATTCGACATCACCGAGCAACTCCTCGGCGGACCGGCAACTGTGTCCACAAACTACCAGGCCGTGATTTCCTAGAACGAACACATTCGTCTCTGGGCAGGACGACACTGCAGTCTGGATTTCTCTAGCCAGGAAAATGCCTGACGGTGTGTAGGGAATCCATTTCCAATCAAGATCGCGAAGCCGCACACTGAGTTGCTCTGGCCCGTCCTCCCGCACGGCCCAGGCGATTGCGTTGACTGAATGCACGTGGATAACGACTTTGTGAGGTAGCACCGCATGCATTGCGGTTTCAATCGAGGGACGTCTATCACCACAGGTGATTGCTGGCTCTGGTATGTCTCTGCGCTCTCTGAAACACTGCATTGCGCTGGTCAGACTTACGCAGACAAGGAAGTCATCAGACTCCGCATCAATCAGCCACTTGCCCGATGCTTTAACCCACAGAGAGTTCCCTATCTTAACCGACGTGTTCCCAGTGCTGGCCTGCACGAGCAGCGGGTCGTGACCGAGACGCGCCGATAGCTCTCGCAGGGCCTTCAATTCACAGTCTTCACTCGAGATATGTGTCACTTGTATCTCTCCTGCAGTCAAGGCAAAACCCGTAAGGCCGGGACAGGCTCCGGCGGCTCTGAAATCCGCCGCGATCTGAGCTCGC
>JAOAPP010000073.1 GCA_025462985.1 Bryobacterales bacterium
ACGAATCCGGAGAGCGCAGCGGGCAATGGGTCAAGGTCCGGGTCAACCGTGGCCAAGAGCTGGTGATTGCCGGCTATCGGCCGGGCAAGGATCGCTTCGATGCCTTGGCAGCAGGATATTACGACGATACGGGACGGCTCATATTCGCAGCGAAGGTGAAGAATGGATTCACGCCAGAGGTGAAAAGGCAGATCTTTGATCGATTCGCCGGACTGGAGACCCCGACCTGCCCATTCGATAATCTGCCTGAGCCAAAGGACGCGCGCTGGGGCGAGGCGCTCACTCCAGCTGCGATGAAGAAGTTTCGATGGCTTACCCCGAAGCTGGTGGCGCAAGTGGAGTTTACGGACTGGACATCCGCGCATCATTTGCGGCACGCGCGGTTTGTCGGGCTGCGGGATGACAAAGACGCAAAAGACGTTTTCAGGGAAAGTTAGGCAAAGCGTGAAGATTGCGGAATGGAACGAGCGGTATCGTGCGCGAGAACAGGCGGGAGATTTCGAAGCGAGACCGACTCCGCTGGTGATTGAGACTGCTGAGCATCTGCGACCAGGGCGGGCCATCGATCTTGCATGCGGCACGGGACGCGACGCACTCTGGCTGGCCGCGCGCGGATGGTCCACTACGGCGGTAGACGGCTCCGAGGCCGCGATTGCGGCTTTGCGGCTGAAGGCGGATCAACTCCGGATCGAGGTGGATGCGCGCGTTGCGGATCTGACTAAATCTGAATTCGCAATTGAGAAGGGGCGTTGGGATCTCGCGCTGATGTGCTACTACCTTCAGCGGGACCTCTTTGACGCCGTGAAGAACGGAGTGAGGCCAGGCGGAGTCGTGATCGCGATTGTTCATACAACGAGGCCTGGGGAGGAACCGACCATTTCGAGACTTCGCCCGGGAGAGCTTATCGCGTACTTCGATGGATGGCCAATCCTGCACCACTACGAAGGAGCATCGAGGGATCCTGCACACCGGAGACCCGTCGAGGAGGTTGTGGCCCGCCGCCCACTCGACTGAGTACGCGCGATACTGTCTCCATGCTTCTCAAGACAGCCTGCCTGCTACTCGGGGTGGCGGCGATGCTTTGCACCGTCGCATTTCGGAATGACGAGAGATCCCGCAAGGGTGGGGCGGAGTACACCAGCGATGGTCAGCTTACAGTGCCGGAGCGTTACAGGGAATGGATCTATCTGTCTTCGGGATTCGACATGAGCTACAACCCGTCTGCGCAGGCTTCCGGCCATCATATGTTCGATAATGTGTTCGCCAATCCGGAGGCTTACAAGATATTTGTCGAGACCGGAACGTGGCCGGACGGAACGATGCTGGCGCTCGAGATCCGCGGTGCGGAGGGAAGAGGCTCCATCAACCGAAGCGGCAACTATCAGAGTACGGATGTGACGGGTCTGGAAGTGCATGTCAAGGACAGCGCTCGCTTCCCTGGCAACTGGGCTTTCTTCGGCTTCAGCGGGAATAAGACTGCCAAGATGATTCCGCGCACTGCCGACTGCTATTCCTGCCACGCCGAACATGCAGCTGTGGATACTACATTTGTGCAGTTCTACCCGACTCTGCTGCCTGTGGCGAAGAGCAAACGGGTGTTTTCGGCAGCGTATCTGAGAGAAGGTGGAAGTGGGAAGCAGTAGCCCGGTCACGTAGCCGGGCGGGAATGGGATGCGTGTCGGCGACCTCGTGGGCTAGCGCTCCAGCAACAGCAAGCGTGGGGATCAGATCGGATGGAAGATTGTGGCGGTCCCGCAGGAACTGGGGGCTGTTGTAGGTGATCCAGACTTTCGCATCACGATCTTCCCAGACCAGGAGTTTCAGCGGCAGGTCGATGGCGATGGTAGGAGCAGCGAGCATGAGCGATGTTCCGGCTTGCGGACTGCCGAAAATGATCAGCTTCGTATTCGGCATGTGCAAACCGACCTTTTCAGCTTCGCCGCTGTGATCCACGATGGCGAACACATGCGCTGCTTTGGCTTGCAGCAGACGGCGAAGCCGATTCACCGTGTCATCGACCGAATGCTGACTCGGCACGCTGATTATTCCAGTTTCAGATCGATCGCCTGGCATACGCCGCTCCTCAGCATCATCATCCGATGACGGCGGCTGCCGTGCAAGGAATGTCAGGCAGCGGCTGCAGCAGGACGCAATCGACTTTGATCTGCCGTAGATTGCGCTGCTGGTTATCTTGACGATGGCGTCTTTCGATCCTGAACCTTGGGGTCCGGTACTTGTTGCATGCGGATGTCTCCGATTCCGTGCCAAATCACAGGTCTCAGGTGTTTTCTCCCGCAGCGGGACACCAGCACGAGATTGAAAGTTACCCGGGTATCTTACAGGTGGCAGGGCAGCGAAATCCGCATTGTCTATCGACTTTGGGCACATCCGTCATTTCACATTGCTATATTCAAGAACACAAGTCCCAACGACTGACGGAAATTATTCAACATGCGTCGATTCTTTTTGCTTTTCGCGGCCGCGGCACTCATGGCCCACGCTGCCGTACCTACGCCGGAAAGTCACTTCGGCCACCTGATCGGTGTGGACCGGGTTCTTCTAGATTGGGACCAGGTAGTTTCCTATTTCCATAAGCTCGAAAAAAGCAGTCCCTCACTCCATGTTGAGGAGGTTGGCAAGACTGTAGAAGGACGGCCGTTCATTGCAGCGGTCATCAGCGCTCCGGAGAATCTGAGACAGCTTCCGAAATACCTTGATATTCAGCGCCGCCTGGCCGATCCGCGAATCACCGGTCCCGGGGAAGCCGAGAAGCTCTTCCCCGAAGCCAAAGCGGTCATTGTTATCACGTGCTCTGTGCATGCCACGGAGGTCGCGTCCACCCATACCGCGGTGCAATTTGCTTACAAGCTACTCACCGATCAGTCGACTAAGTTCGAGGCGATTCGGCGGAACTCCATTGTCGTGTTGATGCCGTCGATCAATCCTGATGGCGTTGACATCGTCACGCGCTGGTATCGCAAGACCTTGAACACGCCTTACGAGGGAACGGCGCCTCCTGAGCTCTACCATCACTACGTCGGTCACGACAATAATCGCGACTGGTATACGTTTTCTCAGCCGGAGACGCGCAATGTCATCACTGTCTACAACAAATGGCTTCCCGAGATTTTGTACGACGTGCACCAGCAGGGAGAGAAGGATTCGCGCATCTTCGTTCCACCATGGCTGGACCCGATTGAGCCGAATATTGATCCGATCATCGCGCAAGGTATGAATATGATCGGCGTGTCGGTTGCAAATGATCTTACCGCCGCGGGCAAAGTCGGAGTGGCGATTCATGCAGCCTACGACTTCTGGAGTCCGGCGCGTCACTATCAGGCCTTTCATGACGGAATGCGGATCCTCACCGAATCGGCCAGCGCCCGACTCGCCACTCCCGTGACCATCAAGCCCGATGAACTGGACACACATCCGCTCGGGTATAACGCGCAGCAAAGAAGCTGGAATTATCTCCAGCCTTGGCCCGGCGGCACCTGGCATCTGAGCGACATTATCGATTACCAGATGACTGCATTCGAGTCGGTCCTCTACAACGCAACGCTTCATCGTGATGATTTGGTGCGGAACTATTACAAAGTGGGCCAGCATCAAGTGGCGCGGACCGCTCCGTGCGCGTGGATCATTCCCGCACAGCAACGCGACCCTGGCGCTACCCGTCACTTGCTGGAGACCCTCGCATTCGGCAAGGTCGAGATCCAGCGCGCCTTGAACGGCGATCACGTGATCTCCATGCAGCAACCCTACAGCGGCTGGGCCAAAGCGCTCCTCGAGCGGCAGGACTATCCGGATCTGCGCATCTATGCCGGTGGGCCGCCGCAGCGTCCGTACGACACCACCGCCGAGACGCTGCCGCTGCTGTTTGGCGTAGACGTGAAGACCGCGAGTGAGCCTCCAACCGGCCCCCTGCAGAAGGAAACGTTCCCGTTCGATGCGCCCGCGCCTGCAGCTTACAGCGCATCCGATACAGATTCGTGGAAAACAGTCGGACGGTTATGGAAGGCGCAAAAGACCGTATGGCGCAACGAGGAGACCGGCGACTTCTCGGATTCCGACCGAGGTGCAGACTGGAAGAAGCTGACGCCGCCGCGTATTGCTCTTTACAAGAGCTACATTCCCGCGATGGATGAGGGCTGGACACGTTGGCTCTTCGACAATTTCGACTTTCCGTATAAGAACGTCAGCAATGCCGATCTGCAGGCCGGAAACCTGAGGCAGAACTTCGATGTGGTTGTCTTCCCCGATCAACCGCCGGCAACGATCACGCAAGGCTATCGTGCCGGAACGATGCCGCCGGAGTACATGGGCGGTCTCGGTGACAACGGAATAGACGCAGTGAAGCGCTTCGCCAGCGAGGGTGGCACGGTGCTCTGTCTCAATCATTCGACTGGCTTTTGCATTGACAGCCTGGGAGTTCCTGCAACGAACGTTCTCAATAACCGCATTGTGACCGCCGCAGGTGACGAATCCAGAGCAGCGGCTAATCATCCGACAGACGAAGAGCATTCCGGCAAGGGAACCCGGAAGGCGGCGGGGGAATTCTATTCGCCAGGCTCCTTGCTGAACGTGAAGCTGAACCTCACAAGTCCTCTCACCCGGGGCCTTCCGGAAGACATCGCAATCTGGAGCGAACAGAGTCCTGCTTTCGCCACGACGGAAACCGCTGTTGCCAGTTATCCCGAGAACGGCATTCTTGCCTCGGGTTGGCTTCTGGGAGCAAACCTGATTGCGAATAAGACGGCCATAGTCGATGCAAGGAGCGGTCAGGGACACATCATCCTTTTCGGGATGAGGCCGCAATACCGAGCGCAGAGTTACCAAGCGTTCAAGCTGTTCTTCAACTCTTTGGTCGCTTACCGCCCGTAGCTCGACTTCATTGCAATCGCAGGGAGAGGTCCGCTTCTGTAGCGTACCTCTCTCTTTCCACAAATCTTGATTACTCCTATTGACATAGTGTTGATTGCTGCCCTATCCTCGATGTAATTCAGGTTGCTTCAAAAAGGAAAACGATGAAAAACCACCGCTCGATGCGAGACCTCCTCCGGAGTGACACTCTAGCCAGATATTGGCTGTCAATTCCCCTCTGCGCACTGTTCCTGTTGTCGACTCCCTTGCCCGCCCAGACGACTGCAGGCGGCAGCATTCGCGGCCACGTTTCAGACGCGAGCGGAAGTGCGATCCCCGAAGTAGCGATCGCCGCACACAGCCCCAACGTCGGCGGGAACTTCTCAGGCATTACAGATCAGGAAGGAAATTACGTACTCAACAACCTGCCGCCCGCCGGAGACTATACGGTCACCGCGGAGAAGACAGGTTTCGGGAAATTGGAGCAGCCGAACGTGGTCGTCCGCGCCGGTTCAAACGCCACGGCCGACCTTACCCTTCAGGTGGGCGCCGTGAGTCAGTCCGTAGAGGTATCGGGCGACACGAATCTGATTGACCAAGTCAGCTCCGAGCAAACCGTCGACATCTCAGGCCAGATGATGCGCGCGATACCGCTCACCGGACGTCGCGAGTGGTCTGATGTTCTGCAACTCACACCAGGTGTTGTGAGCGCCTCCAGCGATGCCTACGGAGGCCAGACTTACTTTGTTCGCGGCAGCGAGAATGAGAACCAGGCGACGCTGCTCGATGGCGCCGATATTGGCTCTTTCCTGCAAAACTGGCCCTCGAACTACATCAGCATCAGCACCGAATCGTTGGGCGATATTCAGATCAAGACCGGAGGCCAGGACGCATCGTCGCCGGCGGCGATGGGGATGGTGATCAATATCGCATCTCCGACAGGCAGCGATGAGTTCCACGGATCAGCGTCGCTTCTGATTTCTCCACAGAGCTGGAATGCAAACAATACGCCCGGTGGCGTCAGCGCCACGTCGAAGTCGCTGCAGCCCGACTTCTCCTTCGGTGGTCCCATCAAACGGCGTAAAGCCTGGTTCTTCGCCTCCGGACGTTACATCAACCGTGACGACGGGATCAGCCGGACCGCTCAGCAATTAGATGAGCTTCAGGCACTCGACCCCACATTCAAGCCTTTTGCCAACCAAGCTCGCGGATTCGTGTTTTTAACCAATGCGACCGTCGACCTCACCGAGAAGCACCGGCTCTACGGACTCGCCCAGTACGACAGCCGCACGCAAGGCGGAAACTTTCAGTACTATGCCGGCAACTATGCTCCCAGTCAGTACGGTGGTGGTGCCTATGCACTCCGGCTCACCTCGGCATGGTCTCCGCGGCTCACGACACGGTTTCTCGTCTCCTACAACAACAAGGGAGCAAATAGCAGCCTCGGCGCCATAGGCGGCGTCCCCAATCAGCCTGAAGTAGATATCTATAGCTCGGTCAGTCGTTCGTCCGGGACGCTCGTCGGCAACGGGCTTGTCGCGGTATTGGGAGCTCTTTCATCGCGCACGCTGAGTCCTGCGCACAAGACCACCATCAGCGGTGATGCTACCTACGAAGTGCCCTCGTTCGGCGGATCACACGAGATTGGCGCCGGCTTTTACCTCCAGCCGCATTCCGCTACTAAGTCGACCACTTACTACGGAAATGGAGGGGCGAATTTGATTGACGAAGTACTAGTGGACGCCAGCAATCCTTCGGCCGGCGTTATTCCCTTCATGCAACAGACCGTGGGTGCTACGCAGGTGGTCACCAGCAACATCAGAGCGGATGATTATGCCGGCTACTTACAGGATCGGTGGCGTCCCTCTTCGCGTTTGACCATCAACGCAGGTCTGCGCGCAGACTACATCGCGGCTGAGGATTTGCTGTTCCATGTGACCACCGAGCACGCCTGGAACTACGCGCCGCGTATCGGTGTCGCTTACGTGCTCACCAAAAATCAGAAAAATGTAATTCGTGCAAACTGGGCGCGCATCACCGATATTCCAAATTCTTCTTACTTCGGTACCGCCGGCAACGAGCAGGCCGCCATCACCAATGCGTATTCGCTCGGCCTGAACAATAACTTCAATACGATCTTCACAACACCTGCAAGCACTGCTGCCTCGGCCAACCAGTTCGACCCGAATCGCCACCAGGGATATGTGCAGGAGTGGCTGGTCGGCTATCGCACTCAGCTACCCGGGAACTTCATTCTGGACGTCAGCTACGTAGATCGGGAATACCGCGACCGTCCGGCTCAGGTGGACATTAACAACATCTATATCAATAACGTATGGCAAGGACTCGCCGATCCGACGACGAATAGCAAATACCTCATTACCAACAACAAGTGGAACTGGTTTGTGTATCAGGGCATCGAGTTGACCGCCACCAAGCAACTTACAAAGCTGCAGTTCATCGGCACCTACACGCATGAGTGGCAGCATATCGCCGGAACCTGGCAGCCGAACGATCCTGCATCCATCCTGCAGCCTTCCGCTTTCGCGAACAATGCTGGCCTGGGCTCGGTGCGCGGCTTCGTGCCGAACAGTTTGACTGGTTCGGCGGATACGCGGGACCGTATGTGGCAGCCGGATCAGGCGCGCACCGCCGTGTCCTGGTCCGCCCCCTGGAAGATGCGCGTGTCCAGCAGCTTCACGGCTCAGTCGGGAACTCCTACCGGTCCCATCACCACCAACATTGGGGCGCCCGATTCACAGTACGGTCCGGCCACCATGAACATCGATGGCCGGCTGGTGTCGAACCCGCTCGCCACCACGTTTCGTTTTGCCTACGCGAACCGGGGCATCGGTCAGCTCTGGTGCCCGTGGCTGCTGCAGTGGAATGCTCGGGTCGGCCGTGAGTTCCCGATCACGGAACGCCAGTCGATCACCGCTTCTTTTGATCTCCTGAACATCACCAATCAGGGCTCGGCGCAGCAGTTTATCAGCGGTGCGAATCAGCTGAACAGTAAGAACTACGGAGGCTTGCAGAATGTGCAGCTGCCCCGGCAGGCGCAGATCACTTTGCGTTGGAAATTCTAGCGGGCGCAAGCGGGAAACGTCGAATGTTACGAGACAAAATCACGAAGAGCGTTCTGTCGGTTGCACTCGCGACCGGTCTGTCGGCAAATCTCTTAAGGGCACAGGG
>JAOAPP010000076.1 GCA_025462985.1 Bryobacterales bacterium
AGAGAACTGCAAAGACGCAGACGGCGGATATGCAATGAATGCAGATCAGGATAACGATTCTGTCTTCTCGAACATAACCATCGGCGGACCGAGCCAGTCGGGATATCAGATCGCACTCTCGTTGATTATGGGTGGGGGACAGACAGGAACGGTCAGCGGGATCAAGATCTATAACCAGTCGTACCTTCAGACGAATACCCAGGGAATCCACATTCAGGACTCTTACCTGACAGGTGGATTGGTGGTGGGCATGAGCGGTTCCACCGGTGGCACGTCCTACAATTTAGTCACAATGGATAACGTTCAATTGGGTCCGAACCCCGTGACAGGCATTGAGATCAATGCCCTCAAAACAGCAGGTTCTGGTTCCTCGATCCAGAATCTAATATGTAATGCTTGCAATTTCCAGGGCACCGGTCCTCTTCGCTCGGGACAGTCCATCTTCGGCGGGTACTGGACAGCAGGAGCGATTGTCAACGGCGGAACGTTCAACATAGGCTCCGGCTCGTACTTCAGCCCCACGTTCGCCTCGGGCTCTGGATCCAAGCCGTTGTTCCACTTCAACGGCTCGGTGTTCAACGTTGCCCTTCCTGGTGCCGGCACTTCTTACAACGTCAAGTTTACGGGGGCATTCAACGCCTCCACTGGAACGATCGTCACAAATTAACGACGGAACACGACCGCATCCGCTCACGGATGCTTCCATGTAATCGGGAGAGAAGAAGCAAAGGCTCAGTCCTTCTTCTCCTCCTTTTTTGGAAAGAGGTTTTTAGAAAGGGGAAGACGTTCGTTATCTGACCCCATTCCTCGGTCTCAGGCTGGTGCTGTTGAGAATCGTCCCGTCATTTGCATGAAAGGCACCTTCGAGCACGACATCACGGTTTGGACCGGCACTCGGCAGCGCTCCATTCAAGACGGTGTTCCGAAAAAAGAAAACCGGACTGTTTCCCGATCCGCGAGCAAAGTGCGGACCAAACACGTTTCCCCGCCCCGCATTTACCAGCCCCCCATTGACGGAAGCTCCTGCTAACCATGCGCCGCTGAAGATTGCTTCTCCCGGAGAAAGACCAATGGTCGACAAGGTGCAGACATTGCAAACGAGATCTTGCAGTGCAGCGGTCGATCCCGTGGGTTTCAGTCCATTGACGACGATCCCGGTGGCGATGTTCTGATCGATCTGAACGTTATTGAGCAGAAGATGATTCGTCGACACACCACCTTTCTCTCCCGAAAAACCGACGACGAGACCACCGGTTAAATACGAATCCTGGATTCGCGCGTTCTGGACATCAAGCTGTAGCGGGGCCGCTCCGTAGATTTTGATGTTCCGGATCGTGCCCGCTTGCCCTCCCCCGGCGAGCAACGAGAACGCAACGGGCAGGCCCGTTGGGTTGTTGCTTCGATAGCCGAAGAATAGGTTTTCGAATGACGCATCATTAAGCTGATTGGCGTTCAACCCGTAGGCGCCTGTTGCGTCCTTGCGGCCTTCGAGATCGAGGTCGCGGTAAATGTTCTTGGTTGCTGGAGCATTGAACGATTTCCAAGAGGCATCTAAACAACTGGCGCCCGTTCCGGGAACGGACGTCGCGTTGCCATCGATCGCGAGATCTTCGAGCGTGAAGCTGTTCATGCTGTTCGCCAGCACGACGAAGTCCTGCGGATTGGAGCCACAGGCCTCTGTTGCTTTGAGCCTGGCGTGGAAGACACGATACCGCCGCTGCCATAGACCCGTGCCGGCGCCGGACATTCTGCTTTGGTGGGGCAGCCAGGGCCATTGCGATTCCCCAGGAAGAGATCACAGACTCGATAGGTGGACGCAGGAAGATAAAAAGCAAATCGATGCGCACCCGTAGTCGAAGCAATCAAGGCAGATTGGAGCAGCGCCGTATCGTTCGTTGTTCCATCGCCCGAAGCGCCCCACCATTTCGCATCGACGGTACTGAGGGACCGATTCCCCGAAAAAGAAACCAGGCCCAAACCTGAAAAGATATGATAGCTGCCCGCACTGACACTGCCCTGAATGGTGAGCGTTGCCCCCGCTGGGATCGCGATTGTGGCGCCTTCGGAAACCTGAAGATTCACCTCGCGCGGGATGCTGAGAGACGCGGATACGGTATACACACCGCTTGAAAGAACGAGTGTCGTGTCTCCCCGCGATGGGGGAGGTAACTCGAGGGGCCGCCGCACTCCCTGTGCGAGCAGGGGGGTGAAAAGGCAGGAACAAGCGAAGAGGACTAAGAGCCTGATCGGGAATCCCATGTTTTGGTTCGCCATAATGGCCCTCATGTTTATCTATTGGGACGGCAGCGCGGTCGGGCCGCGACGCAAGAATCTGCCGCAAAACCGCGCCAGAGGACGACTTCCATACACCGGCTTCCGACCGCCGGACTTCAACTAGAGCGACGATTTTAGTTGAGCAGAACCTTTCAGCCCCATCATCAACACTCGCGCCGTATCACGAGTATCGATGAATAGCGTAGCCACCATGTAGCACAGCAGAAAAGCTGCAGAGTAAAAGGCGGCGGGCTTACGACTTTCGAGCTGTAGGGCCCAAGTGATCGGGCGGCTCGGCAGCAACACGCGGGTCAGCAAAACGCACGCAATCCCAGTCGCCGCGCCACCAAAAATGTCCGAAGGCCAGTGATAACCGGCGTAGACGCGCGCAAATGCAGACAGGAAGGCAAGAATGTAGGCAACGCCCCCTGCAACCCGGGACTGCCCCGCCGTGATCGTCGCCAATGCGAAGTAGATGGCCGCGTGATCGCTGGGAAACGAATTCCAGTGATTATGAGCTTCAGGATCGACACCGAGGATCACGTGAAAGCCAAGTGAGGGATCATGAAGAGGCCGCGCATGAGAGTGCACCGTCACTTGGAGAATCCGGGACACTGCGCCCGAGATAGCCGTCCCGAGAACGCCCGCCAGCAGCCGCTCTCGAACTCGTTGTACGTCGGATGACTTGCGGAACCAGAAATACCAAAGGCAGCAGACCAGCAGAACGGCCCACAGGGCTTCGTCGGCCAATAGCAAGATGACGGCATCGATAAACGTGCTGCGACCGGCAAAGTGATTCAGATGAGTCACAATCATCCGGTCGATGGAATCAAACACCATAGGTTGGTTGTAGCATGAATTACGGTTCCGTCAAATTACGAGCAGTACTTATTAATAAGCACCTTCCGCCATAAGTACCGTCTTCACCGTACGGGCAAGAATATAGGCGTCCAACCAAATCGACCAGTTACGGACATAGTACTCGTCGTACGCCACGCGCTCCCCATACGTTGTGTTATTCCTGCCGGACACTTGCCACAAGCCGGTAATACCTGGTAACACGCGCGTGTATAAGTCATAGCCGTTATTACCATATTTGCGAATCTCATCGTGCACGATCGGGCGTGGGCCCACCAAGCTCATATTTCCCGTGAGCACGTTCCACAATTGTGGGAGTTCGTCTAAACTGTAGCGGCGTAACCATTTCCCAACTGGTGTGACGCGAGGATCCTCTTTGAGCTTGTGATCACGCTGCCATTCGAGCAGATGCTCTGGATGGAGACGAAGATGGTCGACCAGCACTTGATCGGCATTTTGCACCATGGTTCGGAACTTGAAGGCTCTAAATAGCTCGCCGTTTCGTCCATACCGCTTTTGCCCGTAGAAGATGCTGCCTCCAGACGTGAGCTTGATGGCAACGCACAGAAAGAGGAAAACGGGCAGCAAAAGCGTCAGCAGGACTGTGCTTAACACGATGTCCAAACCTCGCTTCAACCATCCCGCGCCGCGATGAAACAGCTGCTGCGGAAATTCAAAGCCGAGTTCGCCTCCCACTTCACGA
>JAOAPP010000549.1 GCA_025462985.1 Bryobacterales bacterium
CTGATCGATGAAGCGCGTACGCCGCTCATCATCGCGGGACCGAGCGAGGAATCGACAGACAAGTATTACAAGGTGAACCGCATCATTCCTTATCTGGAACGCGGCGAGGTGATCGAGGGCAAGGAGCCCGGGCAGTCGCACACCACCGGCGACTTCACGGTAGACGAAAAGCATCGCACGGCTGCGCTGACCGAAGAGGGCGTGGTCAAGGTGGAAAAGCTGCTCGATTCCGGCAATCTGTACGATCCGGCCAACATCGAGTTGAACCATCATGTTCAGCAATCGCTGCGTGCGCATATCCTTTATCAGCGCGACCGCGACTACGTAGTGCAGGACGGCCAGGTGATCATCGTCGATGAGTTCACCGGACGCCTGATGCCGGGCCGACGGTGGAGCGACGGTCTACACCAGGCGGTGGAAGCCAAGGAAAACGTCAAAATCGAGCGGGAAACGCAGACGCTGGCGAGCATCACCTTCCAGAACTTCTTCCGCATGTACAAGAAACTGGCCGGCATGACTGGTACGGCCGACACGGAAGCGGCTGAGTTCGGCAAGATCTACAACCTCGATGTCACAGTGATTCCGACCAATCAGCCGATGATCCGGACCGAATACTCGGATGTGGTTTACCGGACCGAGGACGAGAAGTTCCGCAACGCCGCGAAAGAGATCAAAGAGCTGCATGAGAAGGGGCAGCCGGTGCTGGTCGGAACAATTTCGGTGGAGAAGTCGGAGCGCTTGTCCGGAATTTTGAAGAAGATGGGCGTGCGGCATGAAGTGCTGAACGCTAAGAACCACGAGCGCGAGGCGCATATCGTGGCGCAGGCGGGACGCAAAGGCGCCGTGACGGTTTCGACCAACATGGCCGGCCGCGGTACGGACATTTTGTTGGGCGGGAACGTCGACTTTCTGGTGGACGACCGGTTGCGCAGATCCGGGAAGACGGCGGAGATCGTTCCGGAAGCAGAACTGGACCTGCTGAAGAACCAGATTCGGAAGGAAGTGGAAGCAGAAAGGGCGGAAGTAGTTGCCGTCGGCGGCTTGCATATTCTCGGCACAGAGCGGCACGAATCGCGGCGCATCGACAACCAGCTGCGTGGGCGAGCGGGACGACAAGGCGACCCGGGGAGTTCGCGCTTTTACCTTTCGCTGCAGGACGATCTGCTCCGTATCTTTGGCGGGGAGCGCATGCAGAATCTGATGCTGCGCCTCGGCATGGAAGAGGATGTGCCGATCGAGTCGGGTCTTATCACCAGACGTATCGCGGCCGCACAAAGAGCGGTGGAAGCGCAGCACTTTGCTTCGCGCAAACACGTTCTGGAATACGACGACGTGATGAACAAGCAGCGGCAGGCCGTGTACGGCATGCGCCGGCAACTGCTGGAGGGCGCCAACCAGAAGGAGCGCATTCTGGAGATCGTGCGCGGAATTGTAGCGAGCTTTGTGGACCAGTTCTGCCCGGAAAATGTGCGCGTGGATCAATATGATCTGACCGGGCTGCAGACTGCCGTGTTGAACCAGTTCGGGGCTACCATTGAAACCGACGAGCTTGCGAATCTCGGCCGCCCGCAACTGGAAGAGACCATCTACGAGAAGCTGGTCGCTCGTTACGAAGAGAAAGAGCAGATGATTGGCGCCGAGAACCTGCGGCAGGCTGAGCGTATCATCATGCTGAACGTCGTCGACAACCAGTGGAAAGACCATCTGTTGTCGATGGACCACCTGAAAGAAGGCATCGGCCTTCGTGGGTACGGGCAGAAAGATCCGCTCATCGAGTACAAAAAAGAGGGGTTCGCCATGTTCCAGGACATGATGGACCGAATCGAAGACGAGACGCTGAAGTATCTCTTCTTCATGCGCATTGAGATGGGCGCGCCGCCTCCGGTTCCTTATCCGGAAATAGAAGAAGAGGAATACGAGGAAGGGAGCGAGCCGCAGACCCTCGAGCCGCCGCAGCCCTCTCCGGCCGAGATTGCAGCCCGGCAGCGGGAAGCGGAGAGGTCGGTGGTGGACCTCACGCGGAACATCCAACGAAAGAAGGATCGAGAACTGGCCCAATTGCAGTTCGCCGGCGGCGGACAAAACGGGGCGCAGCCCCAGCAGCCTAAAACCGCAGCGAAGGTCGGCCGTAATGAACTGTGCCCCTGCGGAAGCGGAAAGAAGTACAAGAAATGTCACGGAGCAGCAGCTTAGTTTTTGCCTCCCTGCTGGCGGTTGTCTCCATGGCTGCCGCTAATGACGAGGCGCTTTGGAATGAATACGGCCGGGTTCAAACGGACACCGGAACAAGCGGAACGCTGAAGTACACGGCTTACCGCATGAAGGATCTCACCGGTGCATTGGCTGCCTGGGAGTGGCTGCGGTCACCGGCGGGCAAATCGTGCGATCAGGCCCCTTTCTGCACGCAGGAAGCTAACCGGATAACCGTTCTGCACAACAACTATGTGGTCACTTTCGACAGCCCAGCGCCGCCCAAGGCGGCAGTCGAAGGAGTGCTGCAGGGCCTGCCGGGCCAGAGAGACTCGGCTCTCCCGGCGATTCTGACGTTTGTTCCGCAACAGGGTCTCGTGCCGGATTCGGCTCGCTACCTGCTAGGAAAAGCCTCAGCGGCGGAGTTTGCCGGCGAACTTGGATCAGTGGATCCGGGGTTCGCGGAGGGTGCCGAAGGCCAAGTGGCGGCATACAAGCTGCCCGGCTCAAAAACTCCGGCGCGGTTAGCAGTTTTCTATTACGTGTCTCCAGAAGCCGCCCGGATGCACATGGCTGATTTTCGCCAAATACCGGGCGTGCAGGTGAAGCGCTCGGGCCTTCTGCTCGGGGTCGTTCTGCCGGGCGCGACGGAGCAGCAGGCCGACACGCTGCTGAGCCGGGTTGAATACAACGCGAAAATTACGTGGAACGATCCTCCGCCCCCGGGGCAGATAAAGCCTCTCTACCGGCTGCTACTCAATATCATCTACATGAGCGTATTGCTTTCCGGAGTATGTCTGCTGGGCGGACTGATCTATGCCGGAATGCGAATTTACAGACGCCGCTTCGGAGAACTCGAGTCGCAAGAGGCGATGACGACGCTTCACCTCAGCCGCGATTAGATGGTCGATAAGTGTCTCAAAATGCGGAGCTTATCAAGATGACTAGGGGGAAAATCCACCGCGTTTCCGTCCTTTTTCACAGCCCGTCGCAAAAACATCTCCGGCTCTAAATGGTTTGCACTGCAGGACTTACGGGGCGCGAGGGCAGCCAGAAAAAATGCCCTTGACTTCAACTGGCGGTCGACCTAAACTCCAATCACAAACAGGTTTCTACGGTTGCGATACCGTTGGATCTGATTCTCCCATCAAACGTAACCTTCGGTACGCCGGAGGCCTGTCAACAGGAAGAAGATGCTCATTCTTCGGAATGAGCATTTTTCTTTTTGGGCGCATCGAATTGCGCAGATGAGACCTCCCCCGCCCAAAGCCGGCGAAGCGCCCCAATCCTGGCGCGAGCGCCTGAGCGCACTTAAGAACGTACCGCCGCTTCTCAAAATGGTCTGGGAGACCAGCCCGTTTCTGAGTTTGTCTACATTGATCCTGCGATTTGTGGCGGCGCTGTTCCCCCTAGGAACGTTATGGGTCTCCAAACTGATCATCGACCTAGTGGTCCGGGCAATCCGGCACCAGGCTGTGGACCGGGCGACCGTTTGGAAACTGCTGGCCCTGGAGTTGCTATTGGCCGTGGGGGCCGACACGGTGGGCCGTTTCATCAGCCTAGTCGACAGCTTGTTGGGCGACCAATTCACCAACCACATCAGCGTGAAGCTGATGGAGCATGCGACGACCCTGGACCTGGTGTCTTTCGAGGATCCGGTCTTCTACGACAAGATGGAGCGCGCGCGGCGACAGACGACCAGCCGCCTGGGAATGCTCGCGGGCCTAGCCGGAATGGCGCAGCAGTTGCTCACTCTGTTTTCCCTGCTTTCAGCCGTGGTTTTCTACTATCCCTGGCTGCTAGCGCTCCTTCTGCTGGCGACGATTCCGGTGTTTCTCGGCGAGACGCAGTTCGCGATGCTGAATTACTCGATGCTCTACCGCTATACACCCGAGCGGCGAGAACTGGATTATCTGAGATTTCTGGGGGCGAGCAACACGAGCGCCAAGGAGGTTAAGATCTTCGGGCTCGGGAACTACCTAGCCCAGCGCTCCCGTGCGCTCTTTGAGCGTTTCTACGCCGAGAACAGGGGTCTGGCGATTCATCGGGCGACCCAAGGCACTTTCATCAACCTGATCCCGACGGGCGCCTACTATGTTGCTTATGCTTTGATCCTTCTTCGGGCCTTGGCCGGGACGCTCAGCGTAGGCGATCTCACATTGATGGTCGGTGCATTCTCCCGCGCGCGAAACATCATGGAGTCCCTGGTTTCGGGCCTGGTGGGCATCTCGGAGCAGGCCTTGTTCATCCGTGACCTGTTCGAGTTTTTCGAGACCGCGCCCACCATCGTCTCGGCCCCGAATTCAATCCCGGCACCCCGGCCGATTCGGGAGGGCTTTGAGTTTCAGCGCGTCTCGTTCGCTTACCCCGGGTCGGATCGCCCGGTTCTGAAACAGGTCGACTTTCGCTTCTTCCCCGGCGAGCGGATCGCTCTGGTGGGCGAGAACGGGGCCGGGAAAACCACGCTCGTGAAACTCCTGGCCCGACTCTACGATCCCAGCGAAGGGCGAATTTTGCTGGACGGCGTCGATTTGCGCGAGTATCAGGTGGAGGATTTGCGAAACGAGATCGGGGTCATCTTCCAGGACTACATGCGATATGACATGCTGGCAGGGGAGAATATCGGCTTCGGCCGGATTGACGTGCTCGATGACCAGGAGCGAATCAACCGCTCGGCTGAGAAGAGTCTGGCCGCGGCGGTGGTGGGTGCGCTACCGGAGGGCTACCGGCAGATGCTGGGGCGGCGGTTTGAAGGCGGCGTGGATCTTTCGACCGGGCAGTGGCAAAAGGTCTCGCTGGCAAGGGCTTACATGCGCGATGCCCAGATCCTGATTCTGGACGAACCGACGGCCAGCCTCGATGCCCGCGCGGAGTTCGAGGTGTACCAGCGCTTTGCCGATCTGACGACGGGCAAGATGGCGGTGCTGATCTCACATCGGTTCTCGACCGTGAGGATGGCCGATCGCATTCTGGTGCTGGAGCATGGCAGAATCGTGGAACAAGGTTCGCACCGGCAACTGGTAGCCCTGGGAGGTAAATACTCAGAGCTGTTCGAGTTACAGGCTGCCGGCTATCGCTAGAGTGTGGCGACCGGGACATGCTGTTTTATGCTCTTCATAGCAAGTTCAGATACTTACGTTCTTTATTGGTCTTTGAGCAACGCAGGCGCCGCGATCGCGATCGGCGAGATCGCAGCTGCCAAGGGCAAGAGCCCGTTCCAGGGTGTCAACCGGTAAATGGCCAGCCTCGACGAAGAGATCGCCCGGCAGTTTATTGAATTTTCACGGCAGAAGCTGGCCAGTGAGTTCTGGCCGCGTATATGCGCGTGTCTTGAGCCGCTCCGAGAGGAACAGGTCTGGTGGCGACCCAATGAGGCTAGTAATAGCATCGGGAACCTGCTGCTGCATTTGAATGGCAATGCGAGGCAGTGGATTGTTTCCGCGTTGGGCGGAGCAGCAGACGAACGCAACCGACCGATTGAGTTTTCTGAACGCGAACATATTCCGGTGGCTGCACTTCGGTCCAAGCTGGAGGAGACTTTAAGCCAGGTCGATGCCGTTCTAGCGGCTCTGGCCGTCGGGGATCTGGTTCGGAAACAGACAATCCAGAGACACGAGAATGTGTCGACTCTTCAGGCTGTGTATCACGTGGTCGAGCATTTCGCGATGCATTACGGCCAGATCCTCTACATCGTGAAGATGTTGAAGGGCGAGGATGCCCCACCCGCACCGCAAAGACGTGAATAAGGACCTGGCCGGGATGTGCTATGGATGCGGCCGGAAACGGTACGTATAGGACAAGCTCACATACGAAGGCAATCGCACCCCGGCGACGTGTTCTGTACGCAGGGTCTGGCCTCGAACGGCAAGCAGCTCGGTCGTTTGACCTGTATATCCGCTCGCGATCAGGAAATTCAAACCTAAGTCCATTCGTTCGTTTAGAAAGGGACGCACCAATGCACCCCGGAACTCGCGCACAGGAACACTCACAAAGCCGTCCCCCAAAGGCCTTCGGCCCACTTCCTCAAACTCAGCCCGTGCCTGGAGACGAAACGGCAGCTTGTTAACCGTTCCGAGCACATCCACGATCGTTCGTGGCGCCTCGGAGGTCGGCAATCCGGTGTCTAAATCGCGGGCGTCGGCTTTGGAGATGGAGGCTTGTAGCAAGCCAAAGCGGAAGTAGCGCCGCGCCGCCACTGTGATGAACTTATTCCGCCCCGGTCCTTCGTCCTGCTGCAGTCCTGTGTCGGGGTCGATCTTAGCGAGCGATGCTTCAGTTGTCACATGCCCCACGGTTACACGGAAATCGGTGCCACCCAGATCCTTGCTCACCACCAGCTGGTAAGAGTGTCCACGGCTGATCGGCGTCCCCCGCATGGTTCCTGATCCGATACGAGGATCATTCGTATGAAACGCTTCACCAAAACTGAAGGCGGCTGAGGGCAGGAAGGAATGGCCGCCAGGCAGATACGAGAGCGTAGCCTTTGGAGAATTGAAGCCGGACAGAGTGTTATACGAGTTCTGCGAATTCAGCAGATCAGCGTTGTCGAACTGAATCTCATCGCGCCGCCAGCCCAAGTTGTAGTGCAGGTAACGGCCGAAGGCGCCATCAAGCGCAATGTAAGGCGCTGTATCAGCAAGCGTCACATTGTTGGCAGTGACCTTCTCAAAGGGCCCATACACAGCAGTGTCGGTCGATGCATAGTGATCCAGGTCAAGCCGCCGCGGCGCATCACGCTGGTAGTCGACACCGGCCAGAAAAGAGAGCCAATCCGTAAGGCGGTGTGTGTAGGTCGCGTTTCCACCCGTGACAGTGCGAAACTCGCTTTGCCGGATCAAGCCTTCTCCGAAATTCGAATAAAGGGCCAGGTCATAGCTGCGAAAAAAGCTGGAAAGGTGAAGGTTCTGCGCGGGCGTGAGATGCCAGTCATCGTTGACAGCCAGTTCTCCGGTATGCGTTTGATCCTTCTGTCTCGAATCAATCGTGTCGTGCAAATCAGGAACATCGAGTGGAACCAGGCCCGGAATAAAAGAGCTTCCGTAATAACCGATGCCAACGAGCGTAAGGTCGTGCGCTCCGACGTGCCATTCGCGATAACCGTTTACCTTGTACTGCTGGCGATGTTCCAGGCGGTTTAAGAAACCGTTGCCGTAAGCAGCCTCGACCGCTAGCCAAGACTTGACGTCTGGACCTTCAGGGCTCCAGCCGAAAACAACGTCACCATCGCGATAGTCACCGGTGACAGTAACAAACGGCTCCAGACGAGATCGCAGCTCGTAGATAGCCGACAAGTTCTCTGCGTGATTCCCTTCACGAACATTGAACGCACCGCCATCCGTTTGTACACCGTCGAGAATGGCGGGAATGAGGATGTTTGGGTCTGCATATCCGTTGCCGTGCGCATTCGAAGACAAGTTGTTCGAGACAAGGTAAGAGCCCACCTGAATGTATTGCGCGATTGGTTCGCCGTGATCTCCGGCTACACCGGGCGCGAAATACTGAGGAGCTTTAACGCCGCCGGAAGCCGTCTCGATGGGGACACCCGGAATAGAGATAGGAGCACCGGGACGCCCGGGGTTTGCGTCCAAGGTTTCCTGACGCACGTATACACGCTGTGCTGGATCAGGAAAGAGAACGGTCGTTTCTTTCACGTCCGCCACAACATTGATGCTGTCTTCCCTCTTGGCCACGGCGCCTAGCTGTATGTTGACTAGTGTTGGATTGGCCTCGACGCTGATCTTCTTCACGACATCCTGGAAACCAGGTGCGTTCACTTTCAATGTGTACGATCCGGTGGCTGGAGCCTGCAGAACAAAGTGGCCCGTCCTATCCGTCTGAACGGTCCACGCCCTTTCTGTTCTTTGTTGTATGAGCGTTACAGCAACCGCGGCGACCACGTGCGATTGCGGATCGGTCAGTTGACCAGAAACTTCGCACCGCTCGGATTGGCCCAGCAAGGTTCCGCTGATCGCAAGGAGGATGACGGCAGTGCGGGGAAATGTGTATCTCATACGGTTTTGACATTCGTGCTACGCCTGGACATCCTTACGTGCCCCTTGCGTTGGCATGCTTTTAAGCCGATTGAGAAAGGACAGCCGGGACAGGTACGGTGGCTGAGATGGC
>JAOAPP010000111.1 GCA_025462985.1 Bryobacterales bacterium
GAATTCATCTTTGGCCGGCTCGACAAGTACCAGGATGTGGAGCTCAAAGCAGTAAACAAGAGTTCAGCCGGGGAAGACTTGAAGGACGAGGCGGATCAGGATAAGAACGAAAGCCTGAAGCCGTTGCTCGAAAAACTGAAGAATGTGCTGGGCGACAGCGTGAAAGATGTCAGGGCGTCTATGCGTTTGGCCGATAGTCCATCGTGCATTGTCTCGGACGAAGATGAGCCGTCCCTGAAAATGCAGCAGATGCTTCGGGCCATGGGGCAGAACCATATTCCCGCATCGAAGCCGACCCTCGAAATCAATCCGGACCACGAGATTGTGAAGCGTCTGCTTGACACGACCGATGAAGCCGTGCTCGATGATGCCGGGTGGCTATTGCTGGATCAGGCGCTGCTGGTCGAAGGTCTTCCGCTGAACAATCCAGGAGTGTTCGTGCAAAGATTGAATCGGGTCTTGAGCCGTGCAGTGTAGGAAACCTCACGAATCTGCGGCTAGCTAGTTCCCCTACTCGCAAAAGTTCGTTGCTTTAAATCGATGCGTTTCGTCGTTCTGCTGCGTCACACGGTTAAGCAGAGCGCCGCCTCGCGCCAGACACCAGGGGACTAGTACGTCGATAGCCGGTTGCCCGGTCCCTCCTTTGCCTGCTTTTGAGCAAAGGGCAGGTAAGGAAAGCATTGGCCAAGAAAAAGATTTTGATCGCCGAGGATGAGCACGTCGTTGCCGAAGATCAGCGTCAAACCTTAACGGATCAGGGTTATGACGTTGTCGGTGTGGTTTATTCGGGCGAGCAAGCAATAGCGGAGGCTAGGGAGATCCGCCCTGATCTGGTAGTCATGGACATCGTGCTTTCCGGGTCCATGGACGGCATCTCCGCCGCGCAGCAGCTGCGGCCCCTCGGTATACCGGTCGTATATCTGACAGGCTACTCGGACGGCCAACTGCTCGATCGCGCAAAGCGAACCGAGCCGCTCGCCTATGTGATGAAACCCGCCAAATCGGGTGAACTGGCGGCAGCCCTCCAAATCGCTTTCTTCAAGGCGGAACAGCAAAGAAATCGCGTCCCCGATGTAGCAAGAAACGGCACCGGGATCCACGAGGCTGATGAGCAGTTCCGCCTGATGGTGGCAGGCGTCTCTGATTACAGCATCTTCACTCTGGACGCCGACGGCAAGGTCAACAGCTGGAACCGGGGCGCTGAACGTAAGAACGGCTATTCGGCCGAGGAAATTATGGGCCGGTCATATGACGTGCTTTTTACGGCCAAGGACCGCGAGCAGGGTGTTCCCCTCGCAGAGTTGGAGATCGCCCGGGAGCACGGCAAGGCGGACGACACGCGCTGGCTGGTTCGCAAAAATGGCGAGCTGTTTTGGGCCGAAGGAACTCTCACCGGGATCCGGAATGAGTCTGGGGTGGTCACAGGCTTCGCCAAGATCACTCGCGACGCGACCGAGCGGAAGCAGATGCAGGAGGCGCTCCTGCAAAGCGAGGAGCGGCTTCGAATTGGCCTTCAGGCTGCGCGGATGGGGACCTGGCACTGGGAGATTCCCGGTGACATCGACACATTGGATGAGAGCTTGCGCCGGCTCTTCGGGATTGGTCCGGACTATCCCATCAACAGCATCGAGGATTTTTACGCGCTCATTCACGAAGAAGACCGCACGGCCGTCAGAGCTGCGTTTGAGAAGACTCGCAATGAAGGCGTACACCTGGCTACCGAATTCCGGGTGGTCCGGCCCGACGGGACGGAGCGATGGTTCCTCGACCACGGCGAGGTGTTCTCTGACGCCCAGGGGAGACCGCTCTATATGACCGGCGCATGCGTGGATATCACCGAGCGCATGCAAGCCGAGCGAAAGTCGAAGGAAAGCGAGGAGCGGTTCCGCCTTTTCGTGGCAAACGTTCGCGACTATGCGCTTTTCCAGCTGGACGCGGACGGACGCATTGTGACGTGGAACTCTGGAGCGGAAAGCCTGCTAGGCTTCACGGCGGATGAGATCATCGGCCAGCCCACTGCGCGAATCTTCGTGCCTGAAGATGTGGCGAACGGGCAGCCGCAACGGGAGATTGAAGAAGCGAAAACGTCTGGTCGCGCCATAGACGAAAGATGGCACATGCGAAAAGACGGGACTTGCTTCTGGTGCAGCGGGGTGCTGACCTCGGTGCGAGACGAGGAAGGGCACCTTCGCGGCTTTGCCAAAGTCATGAAGGACGAAACCGAGCGTCGGAACGCCAGCGAACGATTGATGGCATCTCTCGAGGAGAAGGAGGTTCTGCTTAAGGAGATCCATCATCGGGTCAAGAACAACCTCCAGGTGATTACCAGCCTGCTCTCGCTTCAGTCAAACGCCGTGCAGGACGAGACCGTCCGCCAGATGTTCGACGAGGCCTGCAACCGGGTGCGCTCCATTGGAGACATCCATGAGCTGCTCTATCGTTCGCCCGACCTGGCTCATGTTGATTTCGATACTTACATCAACCGTCTGGCGGAGTACCTGCTTTCGTTTTACGATGTGAGCCCGGAGCGCGTTCATCTGAACGCCTCGGCTAAGGTGCAATTGAACCTTTCCGATGCGATCTCCTGTGGCCTGATCGTCAATGAGTTACTTACAAATGCTTTGAAGCATGCGTTTCCGCAGGACAGAGCGGGAAGCATACAGATTTCACTCACTTGCCAAGACGGTGAATGCGTTCTGGAGGTCGCTGACGACGGCGTCGGCCTTCCGGAGAATTTCAGATTGGAGGAAGCCACATCGCTGGGCCTCAAACTTGTGTCTGTGCTCGCCAAACAGCTGCAGGGCACCGTTCGCCTGCAGAGAATCGGAGGCACTCGTGTAACGCTTGAATTCCCGCAGGCTGATAGCGAGAAGTCGGTTTAGTGATTATGCAGGCAAGCATCCTTATAGTCGAAGACGAGAGTATTATTCAGTTCGACCTGCAGAGTCGATTGCAGAGGCTGGGGTATGCCGTTGTCGGCCTGGCATCCTCTGGAGAGGAAGCGGTCGCCAAAGCCGCTGAATTGAAGCCGGATCTGGTCCTGATGGACGTTCGGCTCGAAGGGCAAATGGACGGGCTCGAAGCAGCCCAAAAGATCAGGGCCATCCGGAACGTGCCGGTGCTGTTTCTAACCGCGCACGCAGCCGGGATGGGGGAGCAGGAGCTGGCTGCGTTGCACCCCTGCGTATCGAAGCCGTTTCGAGTGCCGGAGCTGAAGTCCGCGATTGCCAAAGCGCTCGACCATAGAGTGGGGAATGGTTCATCGGATCCAGCATCGAACTAGGATTCAAAACGATTGGGAAGCGGCTGGGCACGGCTGACGGTTTATGGTGCCTCCAGGCGTGCTCAACTGAACCGAGTAACTGCATCCCCATGTCGGAAGGCCCACAAACGGGTTCTGATAAACGAAGAGCTTTTTGAGATTCGGGTAATACACAACCAGGCTGGTTCCGCCGGATATTTGACGAACGTCAACCTGCGGGCTTTCGCCGGAGTCCGCCTTAACGTGACCGCCGGAGCGGCTCCATTGGCCGCCGGTGAATGCAGCGAGACCTACGGCGATAAGAATTAACAGGGAGCGTGTCTTTGTCATGATCGGTTCCTTCCCAATCCGAAGTTCTCGCTAGAGTAGCGCGGAATCAGGATAGCCGCGCCCCCTCTTGAAAAGAATACTTGTTGACGAACGGCTCCGAATAATCCCAAACTCAAGCTATCGGTTTCTATGCCTCCTGTGAAATCGACGGGAACATACGACAACATGGGACGACTCTTTTCTAAGCCGCTGCAAGGCTCGCTCAATCTGCTGGTTCTGAAAGTTCTCAGCTCCGGCCCGCTTCACGGGTACGCTATTACGAACAGCATTCACGAAATTTCGGATGATGTGCTCCAGGTAGAAGAAGGCTCTCTGTATCCGGCTTTGCATCGCATGCAGCAGGACGGCCTCATCTCCTCCGAGTGGGCGCTTTCGGATACGAACCGCCGCGTGCGCTTTT
>JAOAPP010000552.1 GCA_025462985.1 Bryobacterales bacterium
TCCAGGCCAGCGCCAGTCGCGGTGCCCAGTTGTTGTGATCGGAATCGATCACGCCGGACGGGAAGAAGCCGGTGTACGGACCTTCGGAAACCGGCGTGACTACCGACACTGCCGAGAAGCCCGGCCCGATGTCCAGATTCGCGAGGTGTCCGTACTTCTCCCTGAACGGGGTGAAGAATTCATAGCGGAGGCCGAGTGTCAACGTCAGATTTGGCCGCACCTTCCATTCGTCCTGCCCGTAACCGACGTATTGTTCTTGGAAAAAGTAATTACTCGTTGTCCCGTAGCGGATCGAGCTTGAACGCGGATAGCCCAGCAGGAAATCGGCGAGATCATACCCAGTGCCGCCGGCCGCCGAACCGGAAGACGTCAGAACGGTGGCAATCCCGGAGAAACTGAATGTCCCACGGCCATTTGGATCAGTCTCGGTGCTCAGGTCTGCCTTGGTGTAGCTGGCGCCGAGCGTAAGGGTATGCGTGCCCTTGAGCCACGTGACGCTTTCGGTGCCCGACTGTGCCTGATTGCGGGTGAGCGATGCCGTGGAATCGGTTAGGGTAGCGAAATTGGTGAACGTCAGCGTGGGGGGCCCATAGTTCAGGGGATTCGAGGACGTGCCGGGAATGCCCAGTTCAGCCGCGACGTCCGGTCCGGACGCGAAGTACGGAATGATGCGGGCCGTGTTTCGATTGAACCGAACCTGCGCGTTGCTGATCGCGGTTCCGCTGAGATTTCTGGTCCACTGGATCTGCGTGTTGATGCCGTACCCGCTGGTCCTGTCCGAGGCTCCATACCATTGAGCTGTCGTGCCATCGCGCTCCTGGAACTGGAAATTGAGAGAAAGCCGGTCTTTGTTTGTGACGCTCCGCTGCACTCTGATACCCAAGTTGTCGGAGTTAGAGCCATTCACTGTTTCGGTCTGGTAGTTGTTGGCCAATCCGGACTGGTTCGGCAGCGGATAGAAATTCAGCAGCCCCAGAGCGACCGGGTTCAGCATGGACGTCGGAATCCGATTACCGGGAAAAAGCGTGTTTGTGCCCGGCTGGTAGATCGCGGCGTTCGCTGCCGAGAGATCGCCCGTGCGTTGAGCAGCGGTGGGAACCGTTTCGGTGAACAGTTGCGGAGTGCTTGCTCGGGTTCCGAAGTAAGTAATGAAGAACTGCGTTTTCGGATCTTTGACGAGCTTTGGCAGCACGAGTGGACCGCCCACAATAAAACTGAAGCGGCTTTGCGCATAGGAGGCTTGCGGCAAGTCAAGTCCATTCAGGGAGAATGGCTTTGCGTTCAGTGCGGAATTTTGCAGAGAGAAAGATGCTTCGCCGTGAATCTGCTGTGTGCGACGCCGTCGATTGCCGAAGACCGCGCCGGGCGGAGGGAACCCGCCGCGCGGTCCGCCGAACCCGCGCGCTCCGCCAAACCCTCCTGGACCTCCGGGTCCCCGGCCTCCCGAACCCCCGGGGCCGCCGAAAGATCCGCCTCCGGAGCCGCCAGCATTGGGCTCGATGACCTGGTTCGTGTTACCAAACATGCCTGGGGCACCACCCTGCGCCGCGATGTCGCCTCCACCTATGAAACGCATGTCGGGGCCCGAATCCGGCTGCTGCCCGGGCGCCATGCCAGGGCTAAGGCTACCCGAAACCAGGAACGCCTCCGCTGTCCCTGTCTGATTCGCGCTTGCCTGATTTGTGCCGGACCTCCCAAATCCCTGCTCACCGGAAGCGAGCGCGTTCTGGATTTCCTGCTCTAGTTGCTGATTCGCCCCGCCTTGGGCTCCGCCTCGGAACCCAGTTCCTGTTGCTGACCGTCCGCCGCCTCGGCCAAACTGCTCGAGCCGTCTCGCCATAGCCGACTGCTTCAACTGCAGGACAAAATTCACGGGGACCTTAGCCGCGGCGTAATTGACGGACTGCTCGGCCCTTTCGAAACCGGCGATCTCCACCGTTACTGCAGCCGCGCCCTCCGGAAGAAGCGGGAACACATAGTGCCCGTCGACATCTGTCAGCGTGGAGATAGTTTTGCCCCCAACCGATGCGGTCACCGTTGCGCCCGGTAGCGGCTGGCCGTTCGACGTGACAAAACCGCTCTGCGCAATTGCCATCCGCACGCTTGAAGCGAGCAGAACGACAAGCAAATACCACAAGCGCTTCAAATGTCCCTCGGCTTCCTTTCGGTCTGCAGATGTTTGAACATAACGATGACGTGAAAATAGGCGAGGTTACCCGGATGGGATCTCTTATAACGACAGTTCACCATGCAGAACGGCCGTTTGCGCGACCGATTCTGTAAAGAATATTGAATCTGATAGCTTAAGCGCATGGCGACCGATTTAGAGACGATCCGGACCGAGATTCAGACCTACCTTGAGCAATCGAATCTGGCTGTCTTTCATGGCTACTCCAGCCTGACCGACTCCATCTCGGTATACTGGGATACTGAGCGCCACGCCGACTTTCGTGGATTCCTCGAAGCCGCCGAGAAAGCTGGAGCGCGCCTGGTGGTGTTCTACCACCAGCAGTTCTCGCTGAGAGAAATCGACGAGGTGCTGCAGCAACTGGAAGATTCCGAACTCTCACGCGAAGAAAAGCGCGCTTACGAGAGTCGAATTCGTGAGATTCAGAAGTACGAGGGATTCACCGCCGTCGTTGAGCTCTCCTTTGCGGTGGATGGTCGAAGCTACTTATATCGCTTGAACACCGAATGGTATGAAGCCTGGGAGGATGTTCTCTCAGAAATCGACGCGGTGACCGAAGAGCAAGATGAAGAGGAAGGACCCATCTCCGGTTACTTCTCAAATAATTGATGGCTAACGCGGAAATAATGCCCACCCCGCAAGCGGGGAAGAAGGCATGGGTGCGTCCAGAGGCGCGGTGGTCCGGCCCTCCCGTCATCCCTTCGTCCATGATCGAGGCGCTGCAGAGCAGCCTGGGCATCCACCGCGTTGTGGCAGCCATTCTGGCAGCGCGAGGCCTTGGCGATCTTTCCACCGCTCGAGAGTTTCTTTTCCCCCGACTCGACGGGCTCCTGGATCCGCTCGCAATGCGCGATATGGATCGAGCAGTGTCCCGCATCCGAAAGGCGCTGGAGGCGCATGAACCGATCCTTCTTTACGGCGATTATGACGTGGATGGCACTTCTTCCGTCGTCGTTCTGAAGAAAGCGCTCGAGATCCTCGGGGGAGCCGTCTCCTTCCATGTTCCGCACCGCCTTAAGGAAGGTTACGGGATGCGAGCAGAGGTGATCGAACGCGCTGCCCGGGAAGGCGTCCGCTTAATTATCAGCGTCGACACTGGTATCCGCGCCGCCGAGGTTGTCAGGCACGCCAACCAACTCGGCCTTGACGTCATCGTGACGGATCACCATCTTCCCGAGGCGGATCTCCCGCCGGCCGTCGCCGTGCTCAATCCAAACCGACCTGATTGCGACTATCCCAACAAGCATCTGTGTGGGGCAGGCGTGGCTCTTAAGCTGGTCCAGGCCCTGCTTCAACGTAGCGAGCTTTCTGAAGGCCGGCGTGCGGCGCTGCTCGAATCCTTCCTGAAGCCGGTCGCCATCGCCACGGTCGCGGACATTGTACCCCTGGTCGGTGAGAACCGCATCATCGTGCAGCGCGGTTTGTCAGGGCTCCGCAATGTCAAGAATCTTGGCCTGAAGTCGCTGCTGGGGGTTGCTGGGTTCGAAGAGGGGGAAACACCTTCCGCCCATCAGGTTGCATTTCGCTTGGCGCCTCGCATCAACGCAGCCGGAAGGATGGCCAGCGCCAGCGATGTCATCGAACTCTTCCTCACAGAGGATGGAGATCGCGCCCGGGATCTGGCCGAACAGCTCGACGTCCTGAACCGGGACCGGCAGCAAGTCGAGAGCGACATCGTGGATCAGATCGTACGCGAGTGCGAGGAGATGACGGCGGACGGTCATCCATCTGCCATGGTGTTTGCCGGTGCGGGCTGGCATCTGGGCGTTCTCGGCATCGTAGCCAGTCGCTTGGTGGAGCGTTTCAGCAGGCCGGTATTCGTTTTGAGCGACGCAGCGCCGAACGTCGGCGATGACACTCGATGCCTCGCCGGTTCCGGCCGAAGTATTCCTACATTCCATTTGCTCGATGCGCTCGAAAGCATGGGAGATCTATTTCGTAAATTTGGAGGTCACAAGCAGGCCGCCGGGTTGACGCTTCGAGCCGATCAACTCCACGAGTTCCGAACCCGGTTCGCCGCCTTCGCCTCCCGCTGCCTGACGCCCGACGACCTGCGTCCGACTTACTCGGTCGATGCCGAGGCGGCGTTCAGCGAACTCACCGAAGACTGTATCAGCCAGGTGCTCTCCCTAGGACCATTTGGCTTTGGCAACACGGCTCCGATTTTTCTGGCGCGCGATGCCGAGGTCGCTGGCCCGCCCAAGGTGTTGCGCGAGGGCAAGCATTTCAGCGTTCCGATCCGCCACAACGGCCGGATGCTGTTGTGCAAGGCGTGGAATTTCGGACACAGGTCCGAACTCCTTACCCCGGGCACGCGACTCGATGTCCTGTTCCAAATCGAAGACGATCCCGGCTCGCGGAAGCGCGGTTACGGGTCGTGGTGTGTCGTACTCAAGGATGTCAAGCGCAGTACCGAGAGTTTCGTAAGCTAGCATATGGATCCCCTGATAACAGCTGCGCTGGAGGCTCGAGAACACGCCCATGCGCCGTTCTCTCACTTCAAAGTCGGTGCGGCTCTCGAGGCGTTTGACGGACGCATCATAACCGGCTGCAACATCGAGAATGCCACGTTGGGACTTTCTCTCTGCGCCGAGCGCGTGGCAGTCTTCAAGGCTCTTTCCGAAGGGGTCCGCCATTTCCGCCGGGTGGTGGTCGTCACAGCCGATACCGAAACACTGACCCCGCCTTGTGGCGCCTGCCGCCAAATCCTGTGGGAGTTCTGCGGCGATGCGGAGCTGACCATGGCAAATCTGGCGGGAAAAGCCGAAACGCTGTCGCTGGGCCAGATTTTCCCAAGGCCCTTCGACTCGTCCTTTCTTTAGGGCTGCGGTCCGGGGCCTGCCGGCGCCGTTTGCCTTCTGCTATGTTTACAGAGCTTTTTGTAAACGAGCGGCGTCTAACTGGCTATGCGAAAACTCCTGATTATTCTCGGGATCGTTGTTGCGGCGGTCGTGATTCTGCTGATTCTGGGAGCAACGCTGCTGAACGTAAATCGCTTCAAGCCGCGCATACAGAACGAGATGCAAGCCAAGCTAGGCCGTCCTGTAACACTCGGCGATCTACACCTTCACCTGTTGCCCTTTTCGATCAAGGTGGACGGCCTTTCGGTGGCCGAATCTCCTTCTTTCCCTTCCTCGCACCCCTTTGCCACGGCTCAGGAGGTGTACGCCAGCGCCGGGTTGCTTTCCTTGATTCGCGGGAACCCGCAGATCAACGAGGTCACCTTGTCGCAGCCCCGCATTGAACTGATTCGAAATCCGGATGGGACGTGGAGTTTCTCGACTCTCGGGAAGCGGTCAGCGGCCAACGCACCGGCTTCGCAGCCATCCACAACTCCGGCACCTTCGACCGGTTCCGGCACATCGGCGTCCAATGCTCCGGCTGAGAGTTCCAGCCCCGGAGAGGGACTGACCCTCAACCAGCTTAAAATCACCGGCGGACAAGTAGCGATCACGGACTTGAAGGCGAAATCACCGAGGACGGTGTACAACAACATCGACGTCACGCTCGCAAACTTCGCTCCAGGAAAGCCGTTCGACCTCGATGCTGCCATTCACTTCCCGGGACAAGGCACGGAGCAGGTGTCTTTCAAAGGAAAGGTAGGCCCCATGGGCGCCAGTGCACAAGGAACTCCGGTTGACGGGCAACTCTCAATTGAGCAGGTCGCACTGACAGGTCTCAATAGCATCGCTGCTGGAAGTATCCCGCCGAATACCGACGCCGTCGCAACGGGCCAAGCTGTGGTGAGCTCGCAAGGCGGAACGATCGGCGCAAAGGGCACGCTCAATCTTGCAAACGCGGTTATCCAGGGGAAGAAGCTCGATGCTCCGATCAATTCGCAATACGACCTGAAGTACGACCAGAATTCGAACCGCATTTCCATTACGTCGAGTACTGTGAAACTGGGTCCGACCGCCGTAGCCTTGGCCGGAGTTGTCGATAGCGGCACGACGCCGTCACAGCTGAACCTCAAAGTGGGGACCCACAACGCATCCATCACCGAACTGTCGCGGCTCGCTG
>JAOAPP010000142.1 GCA_025462985.1 Bryobacterales bacterium
TTCCAGGCCTCGCACGTGAATGATGTTGTCCGGAGCGGGGGCGTTAGTCATAAGAAAGGGCCTCAATAGCGTCCTGGCGCGCCGCTTTCAACCCGGGATAGATGGCGCCGAGCAGAGCTCCGGCCAAGGCAATGGCGGCCGCCCTAGGCCACCAGTCGGGGACGTTGACCACCGGCAAAGAGACTGGCTGAACTGCCAGAATCAACGCCTTGGCCCCAAACGAAAGCAGGATCCCGAACAGCGCGCCCACAAAGGCGAGAACAAGCGATTCCCGCACAAGAATGCCGACGATGGTGGCCGGTTTCGCTCCGAGCGCCTTCAATATACCGATTTCCCGGGTGCGTTCGATGACGGCCGTGTACATAGACAGGAAAACCACCAGGAAGCCGACTACGACAGCAAGCCCGGTCACGACCCCGATAAATGCCCGAAGAGCCGGAATGTTGTTGATACTGAGTTGGGAGGTGAAATCCTGCACGGAAACGGCCCTGAGGTTCCCTTTCAAGAGGTCGTTCAATCGCTTTACTTCGTCATCGGTCAAAGCCGGATTGTCCAGCTTCACCAGAATCTGGGAGACATGTCCGGCGTTGGCGGTGAGCTGCTGCAAAGTGGGAAGTTGCACAATGAGGTGCGATAACACGCCGCCCTCGATGATTCCACTCACATGCCAGTCGTGATTCAGGAGCTTCCAGCTTTGCCCCACTTTCAATTTGTGCTGTTGGGCGTAGTACTGGTCCACTATCAGGCCATCCGGGTCCTGCGGCGGCCCGCCTTCGAGAAAGCGGAAGCCGGGGCTGATTTTGGCGAACTCCGGAATATTCACTCCGCTGATGTTCGTGATCGTTTCGACTGAGGCCATCAGTACGCCTACGGCGCTTACCACGTGCGGCTGCTTTTGCAGGAACGGGATGAATTTTTCGTCTACCGGCCCGGACTGAAACGTAAGCGTGCCACCCGTATCTGGCTTCAGGAAGATGTCCGCGCCCGTCCCTTTCGCGCGCTGAGCGGAATCGTCCAAGAGTCCGCGGCTCAGACCGATGAGGGTCAGAATCGACATGACCTGGACGCCGATGACCAGAGCGCTGAGAAGCGTCCGCACCCACCGGTGCTTTAGATTTTCGAGTACAAGTTTGTTGATCATTCGCTCGAGGGTTAGGGCTGGCCGGCAAGGAAGTCGTGGGCTACCCGGACCACAGGTCGATGCTCTACATCGACCAGCCGATTCAGGGAACGCATGGTCTCGTCACTAATGCGGCCAGACAACATTTCAAGAGCGCCTTTCACGTCCGGCCGCTCGCTCAGGACGTTTTCGCGCACAACAAAGCAGGCGCTGTAGGGCGGGAATGCGTTCCTGTCATCTTGCAGAACCATAAACGTTCGATCAGTTAGGAGGCCATCAGTTGAGTTGGCCGCCGCCATATCCACTTCCTTTTGCCGTAAGGCTTGATACAAGAGCCCGAGATCCATGGTCCTTGGCGTGCCGTGCCAGCGTAATCTGTATGTTTGATCCAAATTCGTCAAGCCGTCTGACCTTGTCAGAAATTCATAGCCAACCCCGAGACGCCATTGCCGCAGACCGGCGGCCGAGAGTTTCCGGGCACGCAATTGCTCTCCGTCCGGTGTTCGGACTACCATTGCAAACGTATCATTGAAGCCCAGCGGCGGCAGCCAGACAAGGTGGAACTTGCGGAGGTAGTCTGCCTTAACCTGTTCGTAAGCGGTTTCCGGATTCTTTGCCGCAGCCCGCTTAAGAACAGCGCTGGCTGCCGTGCCGGTGTACTCCGGGTAAAGATCGATCTGATCGCCGACGAGCGCGCCCTGTGCGAGTAGCGTACCGCCGAGGTCCAGCCTGCGTTCGACCCGGATGTGCAATTTCCGCTCGAGTTGCTGGGCCGCGATTTCCCCGAGGATCACCTGCTCAGTAAAGTTCTTGGAACCGACAATGATGGCGTTGCGATCGCGCCCGCAAGAGCACCAGGAGAGAAGCGCGGTAAGCAATGCCGCGTACCGTTTCATAGTCGGCCGATCCTTCGCTCGAGGTAGCCCAGAGTTCCATCGGCGAGAAGGGCAAGCACGGCAGCTGGGACGGCGCCCGCCAGGATCTGCGTTGTATCCACCGAAGCGACTCCGCGAAAAATCAGCACGCCCAAGCCGCCTCCACCGATCACGGCCGCGATAACGGCAGTTCCGATGTTGGTTACGACGGCGATCCGGATGCCTGCCAGGATGGTTGGCGCGGCAAGCGGGAGTTCTACCAAGGTCAGGAGCTGGCGGTCGGTCATCCCCATGGCAGTGGAGGCCTCGCGAAGAGCGGGATCCACAGTGGTGATTCCAACAATCGTATTGCGTAGAATCGGCAGCAAGGAGTAGAGGACCAGACTGATGATAGCGGTGCGCTGCCCGATTCCGCCGATCACCGGGATGGGGAGGAGGAAGCCGAACAGCGCCAGGCTCGGAATGGTCTGCAGAACATTCGCGACCGTGATGGAGACGTTGCGAAGCCGGCGGTGGCGCGTCCCAGCGATTCCGATTCCCACTCCGATGCAGATCGCGATGATCGAAGAAACGGCCACCAACACCAGGTGCTCGCCCGTGAGCGAGACAATATCGGCAGCCAGGCTCCTCCAGACGACTGGATCCATTCCACCTATGGTACGGGTCAGGTCCGCGGCGTCCGCGCCCCCGGCGGTCCCAACCCTTGAGGCAGTGTGTTCAAAAACGCCCTCGCGGTGGGTGTCTCGGCCTGCAAGAACTGCTCCGGTGTAAAGAGCCCTTCGAGCTTGCCCGATTCGAGCACCGCTATTCGCGATCCGATGCTGAGCGCCTCTGCGAGATCATGCGTCACAAAAACAGAAGCGCCACCGAACTGTTCGCGGACCTGAATGAACTGCTGCTGCATTTCGTGCCGGGTCACCGGATCGAGTGCGCCGAACGGCTCATCGAACAGAAGCAAAGCGGGTTCGGCGGCGAGCGCTCTCGCAACACCCACACGCTGACGCTGGCCGCCCGAAAGCTCGTGGGGAAATCTGTGGCCGAAGCGATCGGGATCGAGGCCAACCTGCGCCATCAGATCGCGGGCGCGCTGTCGCTGCCTGTCGGGGGGCCAGGCGATCAGTTTTGGCACGAGAGCAATGTTCTGTTCGACTGTCCAGTGTGGGAGAAGTCCGAACTCCTGAATGACGTACCCGATGCGACGTCTGAGTTGTATGGCATCGACCGACTGAACGTCCGTGCCATCGATCGTGATTGTTCCTCCGCTGCGCTCCAGCATGCGGTTGATCAATCGCAATGCGGTGGTCTTGCCCGATCCGCTCCGGCCAAGGAGCACCAGCGTTTCACCGCGTTCCAGATCAAAGCTAAGCCGGTCGAGGATGACCCTTTCGCCGACTGCGTAGGATACTTCCCTGAAAGACAGATAAGCCAATGCTCGGTTTCCTCAGACGATCTCTCGATGCAAACATGGCCCTAAGAGGATGTAGAAAAGCTGAGACGGACAGCCTATTTCGCCGGGACGCTCGACATGAATCCACGTGCTACCGGCTGCGAAATAGGTGTCAATCCTGTTCTTCAACAACCACCTAAGGTCACCGCTGCTGCCTTCCAGTATCGCCGGGTCATTTTTTGGGGGAGTTTGTTCGTGCGCTATACAAGACAGTACTAGTTGAGAGAGAAATGTGCTTGACACCACTAGCTTCATATCGGAAAACGTGGTACATACAGATCAGGTGCAGGCGGGAAGCGTAACAAAGACCCTCTAGTAGTACGGATTCCGCATTCACTTCCGGTTTCTCCAGCTTACTCAGAAATTCTTTTCAACTTGGTACTGGAACTGCACTCGACCTACGTCTGGCTATATCTAGAGCACCTTGTGAACGGTGTGTTCTGGTTGTCCGCCAGACCTTCCCAAGGAGTCGATCAACGACTATGGACGGAGATCGCAAATACAGGCAGCACGGGTATCACGATTCGGATCGCCCGTCTGCCGGCTACAAACCGGACCGACCGAAGCAATCGGGCCCGCGATTACCACTAGATGTCACTGGGCCTAAACTGCCCCGTCTGGTTCAAAGCGTGGTCGCCTCGCGCTGTTTTAGTTGCGCGGTAACTCTGCCGGCGAACATAGATTTCAAGGGCGCATGCCCGAAGTGTGGAGCGGCGCTGCACTGTTGCAAGCAGTGCGTGCACTTCGATTCTTCTACTCGATTTCAGTGCCTGAAGCCAGTGCCGGTTCGAATTCCGGCGAAGGATCAGGCCAACACGTGCGAATTATTTTCGCCCCGAGTGACAGTGGCTCGCGATGCTTCACCAAACTCAACCAGCACGCGGGTACTTGAATCGAGCGGTATGAGTGCACCTCGCAACGCAAACGATGCGCGGGCGGCGTTTGATAGCCTGTTTAAAAAGTAAGTAAGTACTAACGGTTGGCGAACCGGCATGCCGTTCCGGCTCATAGGCCAAGCTTGTCTTGAAACTTACCTCCATGCATGGCCGCAACAAAAATAAAGAAAAAGACTACCCCTGAAAAGACCTCTGCTATGCCGCGACAGGGAGCCATTCCCTGCCTCGTACTGCTGACCATCGGGCTGATTATCCTGGGACTGGTTCTTTTCGCTTCCATTCGAAGTGCAGGCTGAGCATCTCCGGTTGCGTACCATGGAATCGCGAGAACGACGATGAGAAGCGATGGACGCTCACCCGAGCAGCTCAGGCCCACAAAGATTTATCCCGACTACCTGCTGACGGCCGAGGGATCCGTGCTGATCGAGAGCGGCAACACGAGAGTTCTTTGCACAGCAAGCGTCGAAGACAGTACGCCTGGATTTCTCCGCGGCTCGGGTAAGGGCTGGATTACGGCGGAATACGCAATGCTACCTCGCGCCACTGTCACGCGAACGCCGCGCGAAGTAGTCAAGGGAAAACCCTCGGGACGCACGCATGAAATTCAACGACTGATTGGGCGATCCCTGCGATCTGCTGTCGATCTCTCGCTGCTGGGCGAGCGGAGCATCATTGTGGACTGCGATGTGCTGCAAGCAGATGGCGGAACGCGTACGGCCGCTATCACCGGCGCCTACGTTGCACTCGCAATCGCGATCAAGACGCTTGTCAAATACAAGGCAGTTGCGCGAAACCCCCTGCTCAGCCCGGTGGCGGCTACGAGCGTTGGGGTTGTAGGCGGCGTGCCCATGCTTGACCTTTGCTACGAGGAGGACTCGCGCGCCGATGTGGACATGAACCTGGTGATGACGGGCGCCAACAAGTTCATCGAAATCCAGGCCACTTCAGAACGACAACCGTTCGATGATTCTCAAATGGCCGACATGCTGAGCCTGGCTCGCGTCGGGATCGCGCACTTGCAAGCAATTCAGGCCGAAGTTCTACGATCCAGAGAGTGAGCAGCCCGGTGCTTCTGTACGGTTGTTCCAGCAATAAGGGGAAGCTGGCGGAATTTGCGTTGGCGGCAGAAAAGGCCGGAGTGAGCGGGATCGAAATCCTTCCGCTACCGGAGCTTCAGTCGATTGAGCCGCCGGAAGAAACGGGGGTGACCTTCGAGGGGAACGCAGTACTGAAGGCGCTGTATTATTCGCGGTTCACGCCGGAGATCGTATTCGCGGACGACTCCGGCCTGGAGGTGGATGCGCTTGGCGGCGAACCGGGGGTTTATTCCGCCCGCTACGCAGGAGCAGACGCGAGCGACCGTTCGAACATCGAGCTCTTGCTCAGGAATCTCCGTACGAGCATGAACCGGCATGCTCGGTTTGTGTGCGCAATTGCGGTTGCCCAGGGGGGCAAACTGCGGATCACTGCAGGCGGCGCGGTGGAAGGCGAAATACTGGAGGAGTCCCGAGGACAAAATGGGTTCGGTTACGATCCTGTGTTTTTTTATCCTCCGCTCGATGCAAGCTTCGGACAGCTTTCGCCCGAAACAAAGTTTTCCGTCAGTCATCGGGGCACTGCGCTGCGCTCCTTTTTCGCAAAGATTAAACACGGGCCGGAGATGCACCTTCTCCGATAAGATCAGAGAGTGCATCGCTTTCTGCTACATAACGGGACTATCCGCGACGCCCGCGAACCGTTGCTGTCTCCGGGCCAGATCGGATTCCTGAACGGTTGGGGAGTGTTCAGCACCCTTCGCGTCTCCCAAGGCGTTCTGTTCGCCTATGAACGCCACTACCGGCGCATGGAGCACGATGCGCGCCGGATCCGCGTTCCCTTCGAGCTTTCTGCCGAATCGTTGCACGAGCAACTTCTGCAGTTAATCGATTTCAATGACGCGAACGAAGCTACTCTTCGCGTCTGCATCGTTCGCAACACGGGAGGTGTGTTCCAGAGTCCGGATCTCACGCGATCAACGGACCTGGTTGCCTTCACAGCCGACTTGAAGGACTGGGGTGCCGGTGTCAAGCTGACCTACGTTGCGCACGGCAGACATGGAGCGTCACCGTTCGCCGGAGCCAAAGTGACTTCCTGGGCGCAAAACCTCACCTGGTACGAAGAGGCTCGCGAAAGCGGTTTCGATGAAGTGATTCTTTTGAACGAAGAAGGGCAAATCAGCGAGTGCACATCGGCCAACATCTTCGCGATCCAGGGCGACCGTATCGTAACGCCTCCGCTCAGCACGTCGGGCTGTCTGCCGGGTATCACCCGTGCCTTGTTGCTGGAGGAGAGTCTTGCGCCGGAACTCCGCATTCAGGAGAGCGAATTGACGCCGTCTGAACTGGAAGGGAGCGACGGTGTGTTTATCACTTCCACGACCCGCGATCTGCTGCCCGTGCTTGAGATTGACGGGGCCCCTTTGGCGCAGGCCCCAGAGAAACTCGAGGCTTTGCGTCTTCGGTTCCAGCAGTATCGGGCGGGCTACATTTCAGAGCGCTTGCGAGTAGCCAAACCGCTCCTGGTATGAGGATTCCAGGTTTATCCTGTCCGAACTGTGGCAGCGAAAACCTGAGAAGGTCCAAGCGACAGTCGCTGGGCGAGATCGGGAAGATGCTGTTGGGCGCCTACCCGTTTCGCTGCCTGAAATGCGGTTCGCGGTTTTGGATGAGCATCTGGTTGTTTTCGAAGCTGGCGACCGCCAAATGCCCTAAATGCCTTCGAACCGACCTGGTGACCTGGCCGGAGAAGTACTACCGGCCGACGTTCTGGCGTCGCGTCGAGTACACTTTGGGCGCACACTGCTATCGTTGCAACGCGTGCCGATGCAATTTCATCAGCTTTCGAGGGCGAATCGCAGACGAAACAGTTACGCCGCCGCCGTCTCCGCCCGAAAAAAGCCTCCATCGTTCCGGCTCCGCCGAATGAGCCGGGGTGTATCTCCCGAGTTTTTTGAGATCTAAGGGCGCCTCCGGCCACGTTTCAGTGGACGCCCATGATCTCCCCGAATCAGCTGAGCTTGCAATGTCGATTGACGATAGTGGGCATTCTGGTAGGACTGTTCTCGTTTGCCGTCCTCACTTTGCCGTTGCGCGGCCACCTGAATACCGCTGTCCCGACGACTCGACACGGGCTGACGGGGTCGGACCTCGATCACTTCACTGACACGGCGTATCGCACGGCCGAGTCCTTTCGACAGGAGATTACCCAGGCGCTGTTGCTGGCCGAGGGAATACTCGCGGGCGAGCGTGGGGTGAAACAGTCGAAGTCCCGTCACGTGAGTTGGGCCGTCGCGGGCGGAGATTCGAACGGCAGCAGGTCATTGAAATTGCCCCTGCTCTGGATCCGCAGGACCCCCCTGCGGCCCTCGACGACATCGCGGCGATCCCTTGTCGATGAAGTCAGCGCACTATCGGGAGCCCGGTGCAGCATCTTTCAGCGGATCAATGAGGCAGGCGACATGCTTTTGGTTTCGACCAGCGGCAGTCGGTCTGAGGGAAAGCGGACGATTGGAACGGTAACGCCGGCGTCCAAAGCAAACGGTGCGATGAACGCTGCGATCCCCGCGGTGCTCGGAAACCATGCCTATAGTGGAGCATCCGCCATGGAGGCGGACCCATTTTGACTGCGTACCAGCCGATCTCTGGGACCGACGGAGCCGTGATTGGGATGATCTCCGTCAGTCTGCGCGAAGCGGTGGAGGCGGAGAAGATCCGGCGTTCGCTATCCGGTATTCGGCCAGGCTCGCGGGGGCATATCTTCGCCCTTTATGCGGACGGCAGCGCGTACGGAAGCGTTGCTTTCGCAACAGGAGACGCAGGATTCCCGTTTTCTCCGTCCATTTCAGCCCAGATTATCCGGGCAGCGCTGAAGCAGCCTGACGGAACAGTGGAACAGCGGTATCGGCTCGCTCCAGTGGGCGAGATGGTCGCGCATGTCCGGTACTTCGCTCCCTGGAAGTGGGTGCTGGGAGTCACAGTTCCTGAAAGCGAAATGGCTCTTCCCTCGCCTTCGCTCGAACCGAAAACAAAGGGGATAGCGAGTGGGCTATGGATTGCCTTTGTACTGTCCTTGATGGTCGCAGGGGCCGTGTGGGCCTGGTATTCTGCGGTCCTTTCCTCCGAGATTCTTCGATTCGCCGCACGGATGAAGGCGAACGCAGAACACCTGCTGCGTATCGATGACAAGATATGGTCGGCAGCAGAAGAGCAGTCCAGGGAGGCGATTCAGCACAGCCGCGATCTCAGAGAGGCTGCGTCGGCTGTTTCGGAATTGAACCGAAGCGTGCGGGCAGTGGGGAACCGGCTGCATGAGACGTTGCGTTCGGCGCGGGCTTGCGAAGAGCATGCCAAGAACGCTTCGAGCCAGCTGAAGGGGATGCAAGGAACAATGATAGATCTCAGCTCGTCCAATGCACAGGTATCCGGGCTCGTAAAAGACATCGCGGACATTGCCTTGCAGAGCAGGATACTGGCGTTGAATGCCGGCATTGAAGCGGCGCGAGCCGGGCAGCACGGAGCCGCATTCAGCAGAGTCGCTGATGAATTCGGAACCCTGGCGCATCGCTGCGCCCAGGCAGCGAAGGGCACGACGTCACTATTGACCGAGTCGATAAAGATCAGCGATAGCGGGAAAGAGCAGTTGGTGAAGCTTACTCTCGAGTTGAATCAGGCATGCGCGAGTTCGCAAGCCGCGGAACATTCGCTGCAAGAGTGCCTGCCCGAGCTGAACCGACAGGGCCAAGCAACAGGCAATGTGTCGGCGGTACTAGGACGCGTGCGGGATTTCAGTCCAACTAAACGGCAGGCTGTAAATGCCGGTGAGGAGATCCGCCGCCAAGCCATCGGTCTGCAGGCGGAGGCGAACGAGCTTTCTGGTGTCATAAATGGACAGAGAAAGGCGAAGAAAGTTAACCGGCAGCCTGCACGGAGACCCCGGTCTTCTGACGCGAAAGCACCAGAAGGCAGCCAATCTGCTCTCCGAGCGTACTGAGCATCTCCATATCGGAACCGCTGTGAATACGGGGGGCCTGGTGCTGGACGTTGATGACGCCGACGACCTTGTTTTGCGAGATGATCGGGACGGAAAGAAACGCCTCAAACATATCCTGCGGAAGTTCCTTGAAGAACTTAAAGCGCGGATCATTGTAGGCTTCTCGTGAAATGGCCAGCAGCCGTCGTTCCCGAGCCACCCATCCAGTGAGCCCCTCATTCAGCCGCAGCCGCAATCTGCCGATCTTGCTACGAGTTCCGTCAGTAGAGGCGTAGAGGACCAGTTCTGCGTTTTCAACCAGATAGATCAGACAGGAGTCGCATTCCAGGAAGTCGCGAATCAGTTCGACGATTTCATGCAGAACTCCGTCCAGTTCCAGGTCGCGCGTCATTAGCCGACTGACCCGCTGAAAAAGCCGGAGTTGCTGCTCTACTCTTTCCAGGCGTGCTTCGAGCTCACGAGTCTTCGACACCGTTCTCAATTATTACAGAACCGCAGGGGATGTCATACTTGCTGAAGTGGCGCCATTAGGAATCGATCCGCGGCTGCGCTGACGGAGCTGCTAGTCCAAGGTAGTACCATTTAATCGAGCAGTTTTCGAGGAGAAGCTTATCCCATGTGGAGTAAAAGAACGCAAGACGAACCGGCGCAAACTCCCCAAAGACCATCTATTCCCCCTTCTTCCAACCCGGTGGAACCGCAACGACGAGAGATCGGCAGCATCCCGTCGACAGGAAGAAGCTTTGAACCAGAGAGCGGAGTCGTTCGCAGCGGAACGGCCGCATTGGGCAAGAACGTTACGGTGAAAGGGCAGATTTTCGCGCGCGAAGATCTAACCATCGACGGCGAAGTGGAGGGCACGATCGAGTGTCACGATCATCGTTTGACCATCGGTCCGAACGCCCGCGTTCAGGCGAGTTTGAAAGCTCGCGAGATTATCATTCACGGCTCTATCCAGGGCAATGTCGAGTCCACTGACAAGATCGACATCAAGAAGGAAGCCAAACTCGTAGGCGACATCAAGACCAGCCGCATTGTCATTGAGGACGGTGCTTATTTCAAGGGAAGCATCGACATTTCGAAGGCGACCCAGTCAAAGCAGGCTGCGCCTCCCATCGTTGTCAACCAGCCTTCAACCGCCGCGGTAGCCGCGGCTCCGGCTCGCGAAAACGCGACCGGCACGGTCAGCTCGGCGAAGTAGTTCCCTCATTTCCGCGAGCGCCTTCGGCCCGGCAGGCTGGGGCGCTCCACTTTTATACATCGTGATGATTTTCGGCAGCAAAGGCGTGTCCGCGAAAAGCGAGAGCGGTTCCGGCACAATAGTCCGACACAGCAGCGGTTTCGAACAGTTCTGCGGGGCGATGGACACGGGAGAAACGCAAACCGTGCTCGATATCTCTGGCGCCAGCCAGGCCAATATTATGTTTATTACTGGCCTAGGTCACCGTATCTCCTCTGACGACATGCTCGAAACGATGGAGGACTGCTTCGGGAAGGACTTCATCGAGGGCCAGCAGTCGGCGGCGAAAGCCCAGCGGTTTCTTGACCAGGCGCTTGCGTTTCCCGACCAGTCGTTCGACGGCGCCCTGGTGTGGGATTCGCTGCAGTATCTTGCGACGCCTGTGATTGAGCAGACGGTTGAGCGGTTGCTCCGGGTGATGCGCCCGGGAGGATACATTCTCGCCTTCTTCAACGCAAATGAGAAATCCGGACGCCTTCCCGTCTATAACTACCGCATACAGGACCGCAAAACCATACTGCAGGTGCCGCGAGCGGACATGACGCAGCGAAGCCAGTTCTTCCCGAACCGGACGATTGAGCAGCTATTTCAGCAGGCGGCGTCCCTCAAGTTTTTCCTGACGCGCGGATCGTCACGGGAAGTCCTCATTCGCCGGTAACTCGCCGGCATCTACAATTAAGTTTTCAGGGAGCTTCTCCGTTGGCATTAGAAGATGAGCTGCTTCGTCAGCGCCACGACCGTATTGCGCAAATTGAGCAACTAGGATTTCAGCCCTACGGCCACCCGTTCGAATATACACACACCATTCCTCAACTTATTGACGAGTATGGTCAGCGCACGGCGGAAGAACTAGGGAATGCAGTTCACGTCCGGATCGCCGGACGGATTCAACGAGTCCGGCGGATGGGAAAGGCCGGCTTTCTTCATCTGTTGCAAAACGGAAAGAGTCTCCAGATCTATGTAAAGAAGGACGCCGTCAGCGAAACGGCTTACAAGCTGTACGAACTGCTGGATATCGGAGACATCATCGGCGTCACCGGATACCTGTTTCGTACACGGACCGGCGAGTTGAGCGTGCATGTCGAGGACCTCTTCTTTTTGTCCAAGATCCTGCTGTCCCTGCCCGAGAAATGGCACGGACTCGAAGATGTCGAGACTCGCTACAGGCAGCGCTATCTTGATCTGATCGCGAATCCGGACGTCCGGGACGTGTTTGTTACGCGATCGAAGATTATCCGCTCGCTGCGCCGGCAGCTGGATGCTCACGGATTTCTGGAGGTAGAAACGCCCATGATGCAACCTCTTCATGGTGGAGCGGTGGCTCGTCCGTTTGTCACCCACCACAACACGCTGGACATCGACCTTTACTTGCGCATTGCGCCCGAACTGTATCTCAAACGCCTGGTGGTGGGTGGAATCGAGCGCGTGTACGAGATCAACCGCAATTTCCGGAATGAGGGCATCTCCACAAGGCATAACCCTGAATTCACCATGCTTGAGTTCTATCAAGCCTATGCCGATTACAAAAGCATGATCGCGCTCTCAAAGGAATTGCTGCACCAGACTGCGGTGGATGCCACCGGATCGTCGGAGGTGACATTCGGAGAACGCCAACTTGATTTCGCGCAGTTTCGGCAGTTCTCGATGCAGGAAGCAGTGGTCGAGTTCTGGCCCGGTAATGACCAACCGACGCTGGACAATGTGCGGGACCCGGAATGGCTCGGCAAACATTCGCGCGAGCGTTCGCCGGGACTGGCTCTCGTCGATATCTTTGAGCGTCACGCCGAAGGCCAGCTGTTCGAGCCGACGATTATTTACGACTTTCCGGTGGAGGTTTCGCCTCTTTCGAAGAACAAGCCGGATCAGCCCGATTTTGTGGAGCGCTTCGAGATATACGCAGCGGGCATGGAGATCGCCAATGCCTTCACCGAGCTCAACGATCCGCAGGAGCAACGACGCCGGTTTGAAATGCAGCTTTCCCGAAAGGCAGGCGGCGATGAAGAAGCCCACGTCATGGACGAGGATTATATTCGAGCTCTCTCCTACGGTATGCCTCCCGCCGGCGGCGAGGGAATTGGTATTGACCGGCTGACCATGATCCTGACGAACTCACCTTCCATTCGTGATGTGATTCTTTTTCCATTGCTGAGGCCGGAAGGCGACATCGGACTGGTTCAGCGGCTCCAGGATCTGGCGCCGTAGCTCCGGCTGCAACGCATGTGGCGTTTCGAATGGATGGTGGCGCTCCGGTATCTGCGCGCCAAGCGGAAGCAGACCGTGATTTCGGTGATTACGGTCGTCTCCATTCTAGGCGTGGCGGCGGGGGTGGCCGCGCTGATTATTGCGCTCGCGATCAACAACGGCTTCCAGAACACCTTGCAGTCGAGCCTCCTCAGTGCCACCGCCCATGTGAGCATCCTCGAAGCGAATCCGGAGTTTGGCATCACGGGCTGGGAAAGCCTCATTCCGCGCCTAAAGAAGCTTCCTCATGTCATCAGTGTCACTCCCGGCTTATACGGACAGATAGCATTGAAAGGGCCCCTGGTGGGTTCCGGCGCAGTGCTGAAAGGGGTACCGCTCGGCCGCAATGCGGCGACCCCCGAGTTGCTTCTTCATCTCAAGGAGGGCTCGCTGGAGAGCTTCGCGGGCGATCACCCAAGCGCCGGCATCGTAC
>JAOAPP010000172.1 GCA_025462985.1 Bryobacterales bacterium
GATCTACTACCATGATGAGGGCCTTCCAATCTTTCGATTGAAAGAATATTGAACCTATAAGACAGGTCAGCCCGGAACCTGCCCGCGACTACGGCAGCTTTTTCAGGTCGCAGTAGCTGCCAGCGAGAATTCCCGCAAATGCAAGCTCTCATGCAACCCTGGAAACGACGCGCCAACGCGATAGTTTCGGTGCTAAGATTGCTGCGTCGATTAAACTTAATTCCGAGCTCGGACTCAGGGAGGTACTGATGAGCGGCACTGAGCTGAGGAAGACAGGAATCGGCGTCGTGGGCGATGTGCCCTGGGGGACGCATTTCTTCCTCTTTCACGAAACCAAGGACGATCTTCTCGATACGTTGGTCCCGTACTTCAAAGCTGGTCTGGAGGCAAAGGAACTCTGCATCTGGGTTATCTCTGGACCCTTGACAGAGAATGAGGTCCGTTATGCCTTGGGAAAAGACATTCCGGATCTCGACGCGTACCTGGAAGACCAAAGCATGCAGATCCTTCAGGGGCGCGAGTGGTACATGAGTGGTGAGGATCTTGATCTTGAGAAAGTCACAAGGGAATGGAACCAGAAACTCGAGTTCGCCTTGACTAGAGGGTACGCTGGCCTGAGACTGAGCGCTGGTACTGCGTGGCTGGAGAAGCGGCATTGGAAAGAGTTTTTAGACTATGAAGGGGAAGTTAACCGTTCCATTGGCGAACAACCGATGCTCGCGCTGTGCACCTATCCGCTTATCGGAAGTGCCGCCGCGGAAATCCTGGATGTCACGCGCACCCATCAGTTTGCGGTCGTAAGGCGAAACGGGAGATGGGAGGTCGTGGAGACCTCTGAGCTTAAGCAAGCCAAGCGCGAGATCCAAAAGCTGAATGATGAACTCGAACAGCGGGTCATCGAGCGCACCCGGCAACTGACAGTCGCCAACCAGGAGTTGAAACAGCAAAGCGCCGAGCGACAGCACGCCGAGGACGCGTTGGGCGCGGCTCGAGCGGAGTTAGCGCACGCTACCAGAGTGACAGTTATGGGGGAAATGGTCGCGTCCATAGCACACGAAGTAACGCAGCCGTTGACCGGCATTGTCACCAACGGCAATGCCTGCCTGAACTGGCTACGCAGCACAACACCTAACATGGACAGGGCGCAAGGAGCCGTTGAACGCATCATTCGCGACGGAGAACGGGCGAGCGAGGTGATCCATGAGATCCGAAGCCTTGTGAAGAAGACCCCGCCCCAAAAGATATTGCTCGATATCAATGACCTGATTCGAAAGACAATAACTCTCGCAGCCGGCGAAATAGCCAGAAGTCAGGTGCAACTCGAAACCGATTTGGCGTCCGACATTTCCGAGATAACCGGCGACCGAGTGCAATTGCAACAAGCGCTGTTGAATTTAATCGTGAACGCCATCGAAGCCATGGGCGCGGTTAAAGAACGGCCGCGCCGGCTGTTGATCCGCTCGGCACGCCACGAGGAGCCTTTCGGCGTGGTCGTGACCGTTTCGGACTCCGGGGTGGGCCTCGATCCAGACAAGCGAAACCGTGTGTTTGATGCCTTCTTTACTACGAAACCGCAAGGATTGGGTATGGGGCTCTCGATTTGCCGGACGATCATCTCGACGCACGGAGGCCGGCTTTCGGCTCGTTCTAATGCAAATCATGGCGCGACATTTGAATTTACCCTGCCCGCCCGTACGGGTGAAATCGAATCGTCTGAAGCCAACGCCAACCGTGTTGCCGCGACAGCTTGACAGCCGCTGTGGTCCGCGCTCGAGTTTTCCATGGACGAGACCGTTTTTATCGTAGACGACGACGTATCAGTCCGGGAAGGGCTTGCGGAACTAGTCGAGTCGCTCGGATTGCCTGTTCGGGTGTTCGCGTCCGCACAGGAGTTCCTGGCTCACATAGATGAAGAAGCCGTAGGCTGCCTGGTGCTGGACGTTTATATGCCGGGCATGACGGGGCTTGACCTACAGCGCGAACTCAAGGCGAAGAATGTTCACCTTCCGATAATCTTTCTTACCGGCCATGGCGATATTCCGATGACAGTGCACGCGTTGAAATCCGGAGCTGTTCATTTTCTGACGAAACCGGTTCGCGAGCAGGAACTAATGGAAGTCATCCGCCAAGCTCTCGAAGTCGACCGCGCGGCACGCCTGCAGCGCGCGGAACTGCAAGAATTACGCAGACGCCTGGAATCCCTGACCCGACGCCAGCGTAGTGTAATGTCGTTGGTAGTTTCCGGGTACTTGAACAAACAAATCGCGCATGAATTGGGGACCAGCGAGCGTACGGTCAAGCTGTATCGCGGGCAGGTGATGCGCAAAATGGCAGCTCAATCCTTCGCCGATTTGGTAAAGCAAGCGGAGAAGCTGGGCCTTCGGGTCGAAGCGGATCTGAACTCCTCGATGGTTCCCCGAGCCTGCGGATGAGGGGATTCCGGGTCACATTACATAACTTGCGATGCCCGTTGCGCAGCAAATCTTTGGGGTGCGCAACGGGAGATTCCGAGCTTTTGCATTTTGGAGAGCAAAGTCGTTCTGGGGAGACCTAACACAGCGGCCGCGCCCCTCGAGCCGCCAATAACCCAGTTAGTTTCCTCTAACACTTGGAGGATGCGCTCCCGCTGTACTTCACAAAGCGTGCTGGCGCCGGACTGTGCACTCGGCGACATGGTTTTGCATTCGAGGGTCGAAATTCGCAGAACCCCATCTTCCGCCAAAATTACGGCGCGCTCAACGAAGTTCTGGAGTTCGCGAACGTTTCCAGGCCAGGAATAATCCATCATCGTTTCCATAGCGTCCGCAGGGATTCTTCTGATCGGCTTTCGCATTCGTTCTGCTGCCTTCATGACCAAATGATTCACAAGGGATGGGATGTCTTCCCGTCGCTCGCGAAGAGGGGGTAAGACAATCGGAAACACATTCAGCCGGTAGAAGAGGTCACTTCGGAATTGACCTTGGTCGACCAAATTCGAGAGATCCTTGTTTGTCGCTGCGATCACCCTGACATCTACCCTGACGGTACGGTTACTGCCGAGCCTTTCGAACTCCTGTTCCTGCAGGATCCTCAGAAGCTTCGGCTGCAAAGCTAATGGAATATCGCCAATTTCGTCCAGGAAAAGCGTCCCTCGGTTTGCAGCTTCGAAGCGTCCCCTCCGCTGTGCGATCGCGCTGGTGAACGCGCCTTTCTCATGACCGAACAATTCACTCTCCAGCAGGCCTTCCGGAATTGCGGCACAGTTCATGGAAACCAAAGGGCCGCCGCGTCGCCCGCTCAGGTTGTGAATCAGACGTCCAAACAATTCTTTTCCTGTACCGGTTTCACCGTAGAGGACGACAGTTGAATCAGTCGGCGCTACAATTCGGGCCTGTTGCAGAGCGTGCCGAAGTGACCGACTGTCACCGACAATGCCACTCGGGGCCGGGGGGCAATCGTCGGCAATCTCGCTAGGCGGCTGAGATGTGAGTCCCTCTATGCCCTCGCGACGACGAAATGAAGTAATCGGGATGATAGCGTCTGACATCTATAAACCTCAGTAGAGTGTTTCTGTTCGCTTCCGTGTCAACGATTCACCTAGCGCTCGTTGCCCTCGAATTCTCACGTTTGCGTTTCTGCAACGGCGATTCGAAGCGCGCACAGCAGCGCCTTAACCTGAAATGGCTTGTACAGGAAGGCCAGTGCTCCGGCTTCCATGGCCCATGCGCATGCAGATTCATCGATACGCGCAGTGATAAAGATTGTGCGAATTCGCCGCGCGCTGGCTTTAATTCGGGAATAGAGTTGCAAGCCCGATATCCCCGGCAAGCGAACATCGACAATCAGGCAATTCACCCGATCGGTGTTCGGCGAATTCAGAAAGTCTTCAGCGGAGTCAAAAAAAATGGCGTCATAACCGACTGACTCGATCAAGCTGACGACTGACTCGCGAACCGATTCGTCATCATCGATCACCGCGATGCGTGGGACTTCCATTGTGACGGTCCTTAAGGTCCGGAGCGGCTCTACCCGCCCCAATTGGAAGCTGCGCCGTGGCGCCACATTCCAGATCAAATCTTTCGTACCTGTCCCCAGAATAAAGCGGCAATAAAGCTGCCGCTAGCTGTACCTTGGTGCAATTGATGGCTTCCGAATTGAACCGCCGGGAACGGATAAGGAGAGCTGGGTCGTACGCCGATCGGCTACGGGAGCGATGCGAGTCAAGGTTGCGATCACAAAGCGAGGTCACACCGCGTCCGTATTTCGACGCTGCGGTGCCCAATTGCAAGTGTTTCGATAACTGGGTATGGAAATTGCTCAGTCATAGCGGATCTTAACCCGCCGAAATGCAATACCATCCGAACAAAGCGACCGAAAACAGCGTGCGATTCCGTTCCTCTGCGCTTTGGAGCTCACTGGAGGCCGGCATTTACACGGCGCTGGCGTGCTCGCTTGCGTTAACGGCTGTCATCGCTCTTGCCGGGGCGGGACGTGTGCTCTGGGAGGGGCTCCGGACATGGAACTCATCTGACACTGTACTCCACATTATCGATCGCATGCTACTGGTTTTGATGCTGGTTGAGATCCTGCATACGGTACGGATCTCGATTCGCTCACACGTGCTGGTTACCGAGCCCTTCCTGATAGTCGGTCTCATCGCCACAATTCGACGCATATTGGTGATTACGCTTGAGACGGCGAACCTGACGAGTCCAGAAACGTGGGCCAAGAGTGGAGAAGCGATCTTTCGCGCCTCGCTCATTGAACTTGGCCTGCTCGGTCTACTGGTGCTTGTACTTGCAACTGCGATTTACTTGCTCAGGCGAAGCCCACCCGCAGAGGAGGAGTTTGGGCGATCTCTCTTAGAGTGACCACAAGCTGCCGGCCCACTTCCTCCATCATTGTGGCTGTTTCTGTCCCCGCGTTGGAATTCCCACGACCTTTATCGATCATCAACCGAGCAACTCACTCGAACACGGTTGACGCTATACGGACATGCTCGACGTTATCCAGACAGTTGCGCTTTCCGGGTTGAATTGCCTGATGGTGCATCACTACCGTCCGGTTGGCGCTACGCCGGAAACCGAAGATCCGGTGTAACTGACCCGCCAGATAGAATCTGAGCCGTCGTCCGCCACGAGCAGCGAGCCGTC
>JAOAPP010000818.1 GCA_025462985.1 Bryobacterales bacterium
GCCGGCTACCGCAATTTCATGAGCGGCCGCTATCTCACCGAGAGCGGGCGTTATCGCGCGCTCGCCCGCGAGGGGCAGGCGCCGGAAACGATGATCGTCGCCTGTTGCGATTCGCGCGCAGCCCCCGAAGCGATCTTCGACGCCGGACCGGGCGAACTCTTCGTGCTGCGCAATGTCGGCAACCTGGTGCCGCCCTATGCGCCGGACGGCGAGTTCCATTCGACCTCGGCAGCGCTCGAATTCGCGGTGCAAAGCCTCAAGGTCAAGAACATCGTGGTGATGGGCCATGGCCGCTGCGGCGGCATCCGCGCCGCGCTCGACGCCAATTCGACGCCGCTTTCGCCCGGCGACTTCATCGGCAAATGGATGAGCCTGATCGGACCGGCGGCGGAGACCGTGTCGGCCTCGACGCTGATGACGGCGACGGAGCGGCAGACGGCGCTCGAGCGCATCTCGATCCGCTATTCGCTGGCCAATCTGCGGACGTTTCCCTGCGTCAGCATTCTGGAAGGCAAGGGCCGGCTGACGCTGCACGGCGCCTGGTTCGACATCTCGACCGGCGAGCTTTGGGTGATGAACAAGGAGACCGGTGATTTCGAGCGGCCGGAGATGGCATAGAGCGGATTCTGAACTGGAGTTTGGGGCCCTGGAAAGCGGGAGACGATTCCAGGCCGGATCGAGCTAGGATAAGCAAGACGGAGTTCCATTGTGGCTACAGCGGTGCAGGAGCTCCAGGGGGTGAGCATGGTGCGAAATTGGCGTCAGTTCGCTTTGTCCATGTCAGCGCTTGTGTTTTTGCTGACAACTGCGCTTGCCGACGACAGCGCGCTGATCAGCCGCTGGTACGCGGCCTTGCTGGTTGCCGACCGCAGCGAAATCTCGGAACTGCTGTCCGACGATGTCCGCATAAAACTGGATGACCTGGGCGTCGTGCAAAGCAAGCAGGAATTCATCGCCTCCATGGACGACTGGCAAGGTGCCGTCGCGGGCGCCGCGATCCGGCACCGCATAGCCAGGTCCGAGGGTGGCGTCACCACGGTCATCGCCTGCTACGACTTCCCCAACAATGACATGCTGATGCAGGAAACGTTCGCGGTCACCGACAACCGCATCACCGCCAGCTCGCAGGCGGCGATCTCCGAGACCTGCGACGGCTACTGACGAAGTCATGATCGGCCGCGATGTTGCGCGCCGCAATTCCGCGCCCTACATCGGTGACGACACCACCTCCCCTCGCCGCCAATAAGCGAAAGTCTGTTCATGTCCTCCACGAAGACGCTCGATCTTGCCGCCCATCCTTTGACCGCATGGCAGGGGCCGCTTGGCCTGCCCGATTTCGCTGATATCGGCGACGGTGATTTTTCGGAGGTCTTCGAGGCGGCGCTGAAGGCGCATGAGGCCGAGATCGAGACGATCGCCGGCAATGCCGACGCGCCGACCATCGAGAACACGCTTGCCGCGCTCGAACTCGGCGGCGAAGCGCTCGACCATGTCTCGTCGATCTTCTGGTGCCGCGCTGGCGCCCACACCAACGAGACGATCCAGGCGTTGGAGCGTGATATCTCGCCAAGGATGTCCCGGCATTTCTCGGCGATCTCCATGAACGAAAGGCTGTTTGCCCGCATCGACGATCTCTATCAGCGCCGCGAGACACTGGGCCTTGATGCCGAGACGCTGCGGGTGCTGGAAAAAACCTGGAAAGGCTTTGTCCGGTCCGGCGCCAAGCTCGATGCCGACGGCAAGAAGCGGCTGGCGAAGATCAGCGAGGACCTGTCATCCCTCGGCACGACCTTCGGCCAGAACGTGCTTGCCGACGAGCGCGACTGGGCGCTGTTCCTCGACGAAGGTGACCTTGTCGGCCTGCCGGACTTCCTGAAGAGCTCGATGGCCGAAGCCGCCGAGATGCGCGGCCAGAAGGGCCGTTACGCCGTCACGCTGTCGCGCTCGATCTACGAGCCGTTCTCGACCTTCTCCGAACGCCGCGACCTGCGCGAGACCGCCTTCCGCGCCTTCACCATGCGCGGCCAGAATGGCGGCGCCACCGACAACACTACCGTTGTGCGCGACATGCTGCGCCTGCGCGCCGAGAAGGCAAAGCTGCTGGGCTACGAATCCTTCGCCGCGCTGAAGCTCGACGACACCATGGCCAAGACACCGAAGGCCGTGCATGCGCTGCTCGATCCGGTTTGGGAAAAGGCGCTGGAGAAGGCGGCAGCAGACCAGACCCAGCTGGAGCGGCTCGCGACCGAAGCCGGCAGCAACGAAAAATTCGCCGCCTGGGACTGGCGCTTCTACCAGGAGAAGCTGCGCGCTGAAAAATTCGCCTTCGACGAGGCGGAACTGAAACCCTATCTGCAGCTCGACCGCGTCATCGACGCCTGTTTCGACGTGGCGACACGATTGTTCGGCATAACCTTCGAGGAGAAGAAGGGCATTGCCGCCTGGCATCCGGACGCGCGCGTGTTCGTGGTGAAAAATGCTGATGGCAGCGAGCGCGGCCTGTTCCTGGCCGACTATTTCGCGCGGCCGTCAAAGCGCTCGGGCGCCTGGATGAGCGCGTTGAAGTCCGGCTACAAGCTGGGTGGCGGCTCGACGCCGGTGATCTACAACATCATGAACTTCGCCAAGCCGCCGGCCGGCGAGCCGGCCCTGCTATCGGTCGATGAGGCAAGGACGCTGTTCCACGAATTCGGCCATGCGCTGCACGGCATGCTGACCGATGTCACCTGGCCTTCGGTTGCCGGCACTTCGGTCAGCCGCGATTTCGTCGAGCTGCCCTCGCAGCTCTACGAGCATTGGCTGACGGTGCCTGCCGTGCTGGAAAAGCACGCGCTGCATGTGAAGACCGGCAAGCCGATGCCGAAGGCATTGCTCGACAAGATGCTGGCGACGCGCACCTTTGGCGCCGGCTTCGCCACTGTCGAGTTCACCGCTTCGGCGTTGATCGACATGGCCTATCACGCCCGGCCGAACGGCCCCGACGAGCCGCTTCGCTTCGAGGCCGAGACGCTCGAAAAGCTCAACATGCCGGACACCATCGCCATGCGCCACCGCACCCCGCATTTCGGCCATGTCTTTTCCGGCGACGGCTATTCGG
>JAOAPP010000192.1 GCA_025462985.1 Bryobacterales bacterium
CGAACGGGGTCAGGTCGGTCGCCGCGGGCCCATAAACGATCCCGTTTTGATCCACCTCTTCGTACGCCAGACCGAACGCGTCGGGATTGCCGCTGGGAATCCCAAAGAAGACCCGTCGCATGTGCCCGGGCGGCAGCGCTGGGCACGGCGCGGTTTTTGGAACCGCGGCATTCGCTGACGCAAGCGATGCGCTTATCCCGAGAGGAGCGAGCATTTCGATTGCCTCGCCGTTGACGGATAGAGCTCTCGGCATTTTTGGATCCGCAGCGGTCGGGAATTCCACACGCGCCAGATCGACCGCCGGCCATTGGTCGCCGGTTTCTCCCGTTGAGTAACCGGTTGAGCGCAGCGCGGCGTATTCACCTGGTCTTGGGGTCGCGTGCAGATCATCGTTGGAATCACGATACGTCACCCAGATTTCGGCGCGAGAGGACGGGAGCATGACGAGCGTCCGGGTGCAGATGGGCGGGTTCGAGATGAACTCGGGTACGTTGTTGGTTGAGGGGCACGACTCAGGGAACAACCGATTACCGCCGAGTTCCTTCTGTTGCGAGCCAGTCATCGCTTTGGTTGGCTTCACGCTCACGCCGTCCATTGAAAGTACCTGGAACAGCATGTTACGCCCTTGCGCGACGATTCTGAGGTTTAGTTGGTAAGTAAGACTGCCGGAGACATTTGTGATACGCCAGATTTCCCCTCCGGATTCCCGGATCGGAATGGTTGGGTACTGCTGGCCATTGACGGTGAAGTACCAGTTGCCGCCAGTGTAGTTTGGCCCGGGAGTATTATCGGCGCCTGGGCAGGCACCCGTTCTCGGCGATTCGCCGGGTTGCGGCTTGGGCACACAGAAAGCCGGGTCTTCCTGGTCGAGGTCCTCGTCATCGGGCAGCACCTGCGTGTCCTTCAGGACCAGATGACGGACGCCTATCTTCGATATGAAATTAGAGCACGTCCGATCCTTACAGACATAATCAGTGATATTGCCGACCGTCATGATACCGCCCAGCCCTGCACTGATCTGGTTTAGCGCAACGCCATGGGCGTGCGGGTGGAACCAAAAGAGACCGGATGGATGAGTTGCAGGTACCCGGATCTGATAATCCGTAAAGTCGTACCGGACATCACCGTGCGCCTGCGCTTCGGGCCCCGGGGCGCCCGTTTGCCGAGTTAAAAGTAAGCACAAAGACGTCGTCGCCATACGTGGGGTTGTTTGGCGTCGGCCCGTTTGGCGATACCAGCATCCCGTGTGTGTGCAAGTTAGTAGGGTTTAGTCTGACGTAATTTAACTCTGGCTCGAGTGAATGTTTACTGTCTTTGTCGGGCGGTAGCTGATTGAGAAAGTGAATCTTGAGGAGGTCTCCGCTGTTCAGCCGTAGCAAAGTGCCGCCATAGTAATTAGGTTGCTTCGGTTGCACTGGACAGGATGTGGCCTCGACTGCGGGGCGGTAGCAGATCTCATAGACCCAACCGATCGGGGCTTTCGGGAGCGAAGAGAGAGGAGCCGCCTTCGCAATCATCAACAAGTCGAGGACGCCTCTGCTGCTGGCTAGCGTGAGAGGCTCCTGCAGTTCCGCTGACTGTACGCTCTGCCCTGCTGCAGAAAGAGCGAGTATCGCGAGAAACGTGCGCGTGGCGGCGCATGTCGTTCGAGTAAACACGAATGAACTCCCCCCTAAGCTCTTAGTGAATACTTTGATCGCGTTGCGTCGTTCCTGAGCTGAGTAACTCGGACGCGCCGTATTCATTCAATAGGATGCACGATCATGCCGCTTCTTACTATTCCCGCCTGCCGAGTAAACTTTGGTCAGTTATCATCTAGAACTTCCGGTACGAAGTCTTCCGTACCGGGAGATTGCGGTTGTGCTTCCAGGTGCCCTTTATTGAGTCATCGCGGATCCGACGTTCGTGTTCAGCATCACGACTGGCCTACTTTATCGAGGGCTATCGCGGTAGTCATGATGCAGAGCAAGAGTGTGACCGGCATCTGAGGGCCGGGGTAGAATTGGGCGTACAGATCACTCCTCCTCCTAAAACCATGCCGGGCCTTACTTGGAATCACATTGAAGATATTGCGTTGAGTCTTTTTGAGGCTCATCCGGATTTGGATCCGACGCACATTCGTTTCACGGACCTGCATAAGTGGATCACGGAGCTGCCTGATTTCAAGGATGATCCGCAGGGGTCGACGGAAGGCAAGCTGGAAGCGATTCAGATGGCTTGGCTCGAGGAGTATCAGGATAATCAGTAGCGGGAGTTTTTTCGTGTGCGAGGCGGGATCAGAGTGGTCAGTCCCTTGGGGCTTCCGTAACATTGAAATTGGGTCGTTTAAAAAAGTGGGCTGGTGACGTCTTACCGGCGTGGATATGCGTGTAGATTTGACTAGGGCCGGGTATCTTGAGCCACAACGGAATGGCGCAGAAGCTGCTTCCCGACACACTCGCCGTGTGTATGATATTGTGGCTCCGCTCTATCCGTTGTCGAGCCGGCTGTTTCATTCCCGGGCGCACCGGGCTGCGGTTTCTGCCTTGAACGTTCCAAATGGGGCTCGGGTTTTAGAGATTGCGACGGGGTCGGGCGAGATGTTGAATCGTCTCGTAAAGGCAAACCCGGACGGGCAGACGATAGGTATCGACCTTTCGCCGAATATGGCGGCCCGCTCACAGGCAAATGCGCGCGAGCGTTTTGCCAGCTCCTGTGTTCACTGCCAGGCAGCGGACGTTCGACGCTTGCCGTTTGCTTCAGAATCGTTTGATGCGGTTGTTTGCTGCTACCTGTTCGAACTTTTGCCAGAGGGAGAAGTACCTAAATCGCTGGCCGAGGTGCGCAGGGTGCTGCGTCCGGGCGGACAGTTGGTAACGATCCTGGTTGGTCAGAACAAGACAAGCTTCAACTCGCTGTACAAAATCTGTACCAAAGTAGCGCCGGCCTTCTGGGGCCGTCAAGTCGGAACGAAAGTGGTCGGTCTGCTGGGCACACAAGGTTACACGATCAACACGGACCGTCATGTCGGGCAGATCTACTACAGTTCCAGAATTATCTCCGCCACTCGACTTTGAGTCATGGGCTTGCAGTCAGCCTTTTGTAGGCTCGGCCGAGTAACTGCACTCCTCCGAGAACGACAACTACGGCTAGTAGGCACGCGACCCCTTGCAGGCCGACACCGGCAAGGTTCCGCGATGGAAATGTCCGGGTGGCTCCGCGAATGTATGCAGTTCGAGGAGACTGGCTCTCGTAGTCCAGGCGCACCGAAGATTTCTCCTTCAGTCCCCGAACCGATCCCGCGTCAATCAGGTCGATCATGAGGACAGATTCCGTCCTCCCATCGGGAGTGAACTCGACTCCGATCACTTCGATGGGTTGATCGGCCGGGACACCTTTGCTCCGGGATCCGTTGAAGAGGCGATTGATTCGCGCCACACTTTTCACAATTCCCGTGCCCTGCCGTACCTCGAGTGTCGGCGCCGGCATGGGCCTGGGAAATTCGCTGACCAGCAGGGCTACTATTCCTGAGGCGACATACATGCCAAAGACCCAGCCCAACACAGGCACGCGAGCGATTCGCCAGACGAGCAGGAGAAGGATGCCTCCACCGATGCCCGTCAACAGCAAAGTCATTTGCGTCGTGAGGAGCAACCGGAAAGTAGAGAAAGTTTCCTGGGTTGCCAGACGCACAGTCGGCAGCAACTGGGCTCCGCGCAGGGCTTTAGCGAGCGGCAGATCCGGGACGTCCTCCGGCCGGAGATAGCGCAGACTGACATTTTGACCAACCCGCATCCCATCGTAGTCGGCTGGGGAAAGACACGCTGTGAGGAAAGAGACTCCCGTTCCATCGGGTTTCGTGTACTCAACAGTGATTTCCGATGAGCGATGCATATCGGTGTAGTGGACTGTCACGTCCTCCCGCTTGGAGTAGACGTGACCCGGGATGGTGATGCCGCGCTGATCAATGTACAGGGATGAAACAAGGAACGGCAGAATGAGTAGCGCTGCGAGGGACAGGAGGACGAGAAGTATCAGGCCGCGCAGCATCGGTTTATGGGAGCATACCACCCGGAAATAGCCGGGGCTTCGCGTCGGCCGGGGAAATCTAGCGGTGGAAGCCGAATGGCACCCCACACATGAGCCAGCCGCGGGAGCACGACACATGCCTCAGGGAAGCGCCCTTCAATCCCAGGGTCCGGTAGTGGATATCGCGAAGAAGCTGATCCTGCCGGTCGGGGCTGCCACATTTACAGCTTTCGCCTTTCGCAGCACGATCGCGGTCTGGAGTCGCGGCGGAGTCGGTCAGATGGCGATTGCGAGTGCGTGGATACTGGGAGCGAAGCGCGTGATCGCAATCGACAGAGTTCCAGAACGCCTCGCAATGGCAAAGACAAGGGCGGGGCCGAAGTCGTGAACTTTGAATCCGCGGACGTCTTCGAGACTTTGCTGGACATGACAGGCGGGCGAGGGCCGGATGCGTGTATCGATGCGGTCGGGACAGAAAGCGTTGCGGCCGGGCCGCTCGACTGGTATCACAAGGCGAAACAGGCGGTTCGGCTCTAGACTGAGCGGCCCAATGCACTGCGGCGGATCCTGCGGTTTGTGAGAAAGTCCGGACGCGTGAGCGTGGTGGACACTTACGCCGGCTATATTGACAACTTTCCGATGAGTGCAGTGATCAATAAGAATCTAACAGTGCGAGCCGGCCAATGAAGTGCGCAACGCTTTGCCGCCCGGAGCTCAGGCCGCCTCAAGCCGTTCTTCCTGCTGACGCATTTGGTTGACCTGGAGCAGGGCGACCAGATTTATCAAGCGTTCAAGAACAAGCAAGACAATTGTGTACGCCCTGTGTTCAAGATGTGAGCTAGCCTTTGATGACGCCCATGGGACGGAGTCGGGCGACTTTCTTGGCGAGGCCTGTGTTGTGGACGACTTCGATTACCTCATCGACGTCTTTGTAGGCTTCAGGCAGTTCTTCGAGGATGCCGTCGCGCGATTCGCTGCGGACCAGTATTCCGTTCTGTTCGAGTTTGCGGCGCTCTTCCTGGACGTTCTTGCCTTTTCGAACGGCGGTCCGGCTGAGTACTCGTCCCGCGCCGTGGCAGACGCTGCCGAAACTATCGTTCAGCGCGCCCTGCTGGCCGACGAGTATCCATGATGCGGTCCCCATGCTGCCGGGCACGAAGACGGGCTGACCGATCTCGCTGTAGATTGCCGGTATTTCGGGATGGCCAGGAGGAAAGGCACGGGTCGCTCCCTTACGATGGACCAGCACGTCGCGTTTGCGGCCATCAACGACGTAGGTTTCGTGTTTGGCGATGTTGTGGCAGACGTCGTAGATGAGATCGAGGCGAACTTCGTCATCGAAGACGCGACGGAAGGCATCGCGGAGATAGTGCGTGATGCCCTGGCGATTGGCCCAGGCGAAATTGGCGGCGGCGGCCATGGCTCCGAGATAGGAGCGACCTTCATCGGACTGGATGGGAGCGCAGGCAAGCTGGCGGTCCGGCAGGTTGATGCCGTACTTCGGCATGACTTGGTTCATGAGCGCGACGTAATCGGTACAGACCTGGTGACCCAGGCCGCGCGAACCCGAGTGGATGAGAACGACGACCTGATCTTTCTCGATTCCCAAGGTCTGAGCGGCGGGATGATCGTGCACCTTATCGACGTACTGGATTTCGAGAAAATGATTGCCGCTGCCGAGGGTAGCCAGTTGCGGACCGCCACGCTCCTTGGCGCGGTCGGATACCTTGTTGGGAAGAGCGCCTTTCAACGTGCCGTTGGCTTCGGCTCGTTCGGTGTCGCCCGGATCGCCGTAGCCGTTCTCGACCATCCAGCGGGCTCCGCGAGTGAGCACCTCATCGATAGCGCCGCGCTTCAGTTTGACCCTGCCCTCGGTTCCGGCTCCGCAGGGGACATCCCGGAACACCTGATCTATGAGCTGCTTCATGCGCGGCTGGACATCGGCGCGGTGGAGAGTGCTGCGAACCAGGCGCACGCCGCAGTTAATATCGAAGCCGACACCGCCTGGCGAGACTATGCCTTCGACCATGTCGGTCGCTGCAACGCCGCCGATGGGAAAGCCATAGCCCTGGTGAATGTCAGGCATGGCAAGGCTCGGCCCGACGATGCCCGGGAGGGTGGCAACGTTCATGGCTTGGGCCAGCGAGAGATCCTTTTGAGTTTGGCCGATGAGCGCTGGGCTTGAAAAGACGAGTACGTGCGTGCGCATGCCGGCGGCCTCATTACGCGGGATTCGGTAGCGGTACTGATCGAGCGGCTCCAGAACTATTTCAGACGTCAACATACACCTCGGCGAACCAGGTTTCCGCTTGTTTAGACAGCTTCAATTGGTGGTATGTGACGGCTTTCACAGAGAGCCTGACGGGGTGCTTGAGGGGATCGCGAGTCTCGCCTGAGGCACTGCAGTTCAGCAGACAGGGATCTGTGAAGGAAACGGCGAAGGAATGGAAGGCCAGCCGCCTGGTGTCGACGTAATACAGCACTTCGTTGAGCCAGTTCACGAGGAGGGACTCCCTATCTGAGCCTTCGGCGTGAAGATTTATTTGCTGGACGGGAGCGACGTCGGACGGGTCGAAGATGATGGAGATCAAGGCGTGGGCGCAGTTGGCGAATAACTCCTCTACTGAGGTTCCGAAGGCGCGGAACCCTATGTCGGCTGGGTGCTCGAGCAGTTCGAATTGCATAAGGATGCGGGGTCACCGGCGATTTCGTTCGCCGGGAGTGGAGTGAGCGCGTTGGCGGATTCGCTCCAGTGGTAGACGCGCCCGACGCCCGTTGGTGTTGAGGCGATTGTGGGCAGTCCGTTTAGTTTCCGTTTGAGTTCAGGAGTACGCAGGCTCCGAAGGAGTTCTTGAGGAAGTAGACTCCGTGCCAGGTGGCGGGGAGATCTGTGACAGCGACCGGGGAACTGTCTTGAACGAGTTGGTCCGCGAGAAAACTGCGGGACTGTTGGGAGAGACGGGCGGCGGTCTTCCAGATTTGCAGATTGTGTGCGAGGGCGGCGAATTGAAAGAGGAGCAGCAGTGCGCCGGCAGCGTACTACGAACGGCGATCGGGAAGCCTCCCACGACCAGCCGCCCAGAAGAGGAACAAGCCAAGCACCGGCAGGTATAAACCGCGGGTCCCGCTTGCGTCGGATCCGATCGATAAAGGTGCTGGACGGGGAGGGCTGCTGTGAGGGCGGTTGCAAGGAGCGCAAATAAGGCGGCCAGGAGGTCGAA
>JAOAPP010000196.1 GCA_025462985.1 Bryobacterales bacterium
GCACGACGTCCGTGCCTGTGGCCCGATCTGAATGAACTCTGGGATGTCTTCATTCTCTCGCAAAAGATGGCTCCCGCCACGCCGCGTTCTTGAGCAGGGCGGGCGCGAATGGACAGAGATACAAATAAACAGAGATACAAATAGAAATGCTGGAGGGAAGCTGTGAAAGCTTGCACTGTTGCTGTTCTGTTTATCGCGGCACATCACTTGGGAGCTGGAGAAACGTCGGAAGCGATGTCCCGGCACTCGGGCCCTGGAGGCCAGGTTCAGGCAGCGTCAGATGCTCACTATGTCGGGTCGCTAGCTTGTAAAACCTGTCACCCCCAAATCTACGATCGATGGAAAACGACCAGAATGGCTAACGTCGTACGGGATCCGAAGGAACACCCCGAGGCTATTTTGCCGGACCTGGCGCAACCTGATCCTCTCGTCCATTTTAGAAAGAGCGACGTCGCCTTTGTATACGGGAGCAGATGGAAGCAACGATACTTCCAAAAGATCGGCGATGACTACTTCGTGCTCCCTGCTCAGTGGGACATCACACATCAAATCTGGCGTCCATACTTCGTGAAGAACGGTACCGACTGGTGGGCTCCGCTTTATCCTCCCGACAACTTCAAACGCCCCACTGGGCCGCTCTGTGATGGTTGTCACTCGGTCAACTACAACATCCAAACCAAGACTGTGACTGAATGGAACGTGGGTTGTGAAAAGTGCCATGGGCCTGGAAGTGCGCATGTGGCGCATCCGTCTCAGGCAAGCATCCTCAATCCTGCTCGCCTCGGTTTTGTCCAGGCGAACGACACGTGCATTCAGTGCCATTCACAAGGGCAGCCGCTGATCAACCCTATTCAGGGCAAATACTACGATTGGCCGGTCGGATTCCACATGGGCGGGAAGCTACAGGATTTCTGGAAGCTGGAAGAACATAAGCTTGGCGAAACAACATTTACCCACTTCCCGGACGGGACGGCACACAAGAACAGGATGCAGGGCAACGATTTCGTGCAGAGCCTGATGTACAGGCGCGGCGTGACGTGCTCCAGTTGCCATGACGTGCACGGTACGGATAACCCGGCCCTGTTGATTAAGCCTGCCAGCGTCATCTGTCTTGAGTGTCACGGGCCAGGCTCTCCCAACGGTCCGCACACGAACACCATTGAAGAGCACACCCATCACAAGCCGGGCACAGCTGGGGACCAATGCATTTCCTGTCACATGCCGCAAATTGAGCAAACGCTGGCGGACGTGAACGTTCGAAGCCACACCTTCAGATTCATTTCGCCGACTATGGCGGAGGCGTATAAAATACCCAGCCCATGTACGATGTGTCACAAAGACAAAGGCGGTGAGTGGGCTACGGAACAGCTTTCCACGTGGAAGAATGTTTCGATCTGGAGAATCGGACGCTAAATCAAGAGAACGATGGAGAGCGCTCTCATGGCCAGATTGGTTTCTCGTAGAAACGGCTGGCCCACTCTTCCGCATTGACTTCTCTGGTCCAGGTCAGCGATTCAAGCGGCGGCATCGCCAGGTTTTTGATGATGTCCAGGTAGATCCGCAGGCCGATATAGGCACCCGCCCGGGCGCCTTCCTCCGTGGGAAAAGACGCCTGGTACTCCGAAAGCCGCTCGGCTCCGATCGACATTAAGGCGTGCCAGCGAGGATCTCCTTCGAACAGCCCTGCCGCGAGTTCTACTCCATCCCAAGCCGCCAATGACATGGCAATACACTTACCCTTGTCTGCCATCTTGCAAGAAGAGAATACCAGCATTTTGTCAGACCTGGAGAGAAAGAACCGATTCAAAGGCAATCTCCCGATCCGGACCCATGCACAAAGACAAGCCAGGCGAGAGCTTTCCCGTGGTTTGCATCGGAGGTTCTGCCGGGGCCTGCCAGCGTACCTTGAACTATTGCTCAACTTGCCTGCATAAGCGGGTATGGCCTTTGTGATTTTCCCCATCGCGGTCTTGAGCATGCGCATGGACCACGACGGCAGCGCAGCGCTGGCCGCGATCAAGGCGGCTACAGCATCCCTAGACAGCAGCCTAAGGGGAGATCTTCGACGCCCACAGCAGCAGGTGAATCATCGCTTCGTTCCGGGTGCCGATGAGTCCCAGCAGGGCGGACGGGCATTTAATCCCGAAATCGGACAGGCGCACGGGCGCGTCTGCATCGATCTGAAAGCGTCCATTCGACTGTGGTCCGAGAATGAGGTTGGCTCTTACCGGATGCTCAGCGCCGCAAAGCGAGAGCGTTCCTTCCACGACGAAACCGCGCAGCGGCTTGGCTGTGATCGAACTGGAGACAAAACGAATCTCAGGGTGGCGATCGGCGGCCAGCACTTGCGAGCGGGTGAACTCGGCGACATGCTTCTGCTTCCCGAGCCTGAGCCACTTGTCGCGGCAGATGACCGACCCGGGGTCGACCGTGATCTGCACATACGCGCCGGTGGGGTTATCGGGCGAGTAGTGGATCTGGCCGTCGAAGCGTTCAAAGACCAGAACATGCCTGCGCTTACGAAGCAAGCCGGTTTTGCAGACTTCTACCGCGATGGTGGAGTCGTACGAGGGTGCGATTTTGTAAAGAGCTTCTGGCGCTTCCATCCGTCCGAACCTAAATACGAAACAGACGGGCCGGCGGTTCGGTGAAATATGCGGCAAATTTGGAACCGCGGTGTAGTAGGCTAACTCCAGTTACCTCCTCGTATGACAAGAAGAACCGCAATGAGGGCTTCCGCCGCCTCTTTTTTGACCGCCGGAATGAAAGGCTCTGAAACGCCGTCGAAGGGACGGCTGAAGCAGTCGGTAGCGCGGTGGTGCTACAAGGACATGAGCCTGGATGACCTGTGCCGACACGGCGCCGAAATGGGGTTGCGCGGTGTGGACCTGGTGAAAGAGGATGAGTGGCCGACGGTGAAGAAGTACGGACTGACTCCGTGCGTGACGCCCGGCGCGGGCACCATTCCCGACGGTTGGAACCGCACGGAAAATCATGCCCGGCTTGAGGCCGAGATGAAGAAGAACATCGATCTGGCTGCGGCGGCGAAGATTCCGACCGTGATTACATTTTCCGGGAACCGGCGCGGATTAGCTGACGATATCGGCAGGGATAACTGCATTGCCGGTTTGAATCGCGTGAAGAAAATGGCGGAAGACAGCGGCGTGACAATCGTACTGGAGCTGCTGAACAGCAAGGTGAACCACCACGATTACCAATGCGACCACACTGCGTGGGGCGTGGAGGTGATGAAGGGAGTGAATTCGCCTCGGGTAAAGCTGCTTTATGACATTTATCATATGCAGATTATGGAAGGCGACATTATTCGGACCGTGCGGGACAACATCCAGCACATCGGCCACTTCCATACCGGCGGCGTGCCCGGACGCAATGAATTAGACGAATCGCAGGAGCTGCAGTGGCGGACGGTGGCGAAGGCGATTGCGGACTTGAATTTCCAAGGTTACTTCGCGCACGAATTCATTCCGCTGCATGATCCGATGACGTCGCTGCGTTCGGCTGTGGAGCTTTGTACGGTCTGAGCGGTTGACGCTCAAGGGAGAGCGGTTGGGGTCGCGGCTGCTTAGCCCTCATCTGCCCTCGCATCCGAGCAGGTAGCAGCTCCTGGCGGAGGAAGGGCGTGATATTCAGGGTCTTGTGTTTGCTAGGACATGGAGCGGGAGACGAGAATCGAACTCGCAACCAACAGCTTGGAAGGCTGTGACTCTACCATTGAGTTACTCCCGCGTCTGTCTGTTTTTGATTATACCGTTTGGGCATTTGGAAACCACTCCGGCCCCAAAATGCCCGGATGCTAGCCTCGGAAGAGGCTCCCGTACTGGCTGTCCTGCTCAGTGGCGATTCGGTTTCTCCTCGTCTTCGAACGAAGGCTTGGCTCTGGGTCAACTTGCTCAGTATTGATGCGCCGCTCGTCGCCGTGGCGTGGCAGGTGTGGTTTGCTCAGTGCTTCGATGTCCCTCTCGCGCCTCTTTCGGTCCTTGCACTCGCACTGACGGTTTGGATGATCTATGCAACCGACCGGCTGCTGGACGTCCGGCGCTCCGAAGTTCCACTGTTGACGGAGCGACATCGATTCCACAAGAAACACGCCCAGAGTATTTCGATAGCTGTTGTTTTCTGTCTTGGCGCTTTGGTCCCAATCACAATTTTGCTCAGGCCGGTCCTATTGCGTGATGGGTTGATGTTGAGTGCCGTCGTGGCCCTCTATTTTGCTTTGGTGCACGTGCTCCCGACGGCGCTCAGCAGATGGTGTCCGAAAGAAATGGCGGTCGGCATCGTGTTCGCATTGGGAGCCGGCCTGGCCCCATGGTCGCGGATGCAGCGGCCCGAGCCATTAATCGTTCCCCTCGTCTTATTCGCCTTCCTTTGCTGGCTGAATTGCGCGGCTATTGAGGTGTGGGAGGGGGCTCCGTCCGGCCAGCGCTCAAGCGGCTCTCCACATCCTTTGACGTTGTGGTTGACTCGCTGGATCCGGCTCCTCTCCGTGCTGACAGCGACCGCCGGCGCCCTTCTGCTTTCCCTGTCAAAGGAGCATGTGGTGTTTGCGCCCGTCGTTCTGTCCGCTCTGGCATTCACATGGCTGGACGGCGAACGCGAACGGTTGCCGGCGGACGCGCTGCGTGTTCTGGCCGATGTGCCTCTGCTGAGTCCCTTGGTGTTGCTGCTTCTGGGGATGCGCTAGTTGAACTGCGATCGGCTTGCACGCGTGTATCGCACGCTGGAATACGCGGCCTTCGGCCGAAAGCTCGAGAATCAGCGGTGCGAGTTTCTCAAGGATGCTTCCGGTGCGAAACGTGCGCTGCTGCTCGGCGATGGCGACGGGCGGTTTCTGCTTGAGCTTACGAAGTGCAACGAAGAGGTGCACATAGATTCCGTCGAAGCGAGCGCGAAAATGATCGAGCGGGCTCAGGCGTGTCTGCGCAAGGCGAACCTTGCCGACCCTGCACGGATTCGCTTCCACCATGGCAATGCCCTGCTCGGCGAGTGGCCCAATAAAGGGTACGATTTAGTGGTCACACACTTCTTCCTGGATTGCTTCTCCACGGCGGAGGTCGACCGGCTCATTCCATCGATCCGCCGAGTCTGCGCGCCCGGCGCGAAATGGCTTCTGGCCGAGTTTCAGCAACCGGAAGCCGGCTGGCGTCGCTGGCACGCCTGCTGCTGGCTGTTTGCAATGTACTGCTTCTTTCGGATAACGACCGGGCTTGAACCCTTGGGGCTGCCGGAATATCGGACCGCCTTATCGAAGGCAGGCTTTTCGCTGAAAGGCAAAAAACTCAGGATGGGGCAGCTGATTTGTTCGGAGTTATGGACGCTGCCGGGGCGGGACGCTGAAGGCCCATACGGTTCAGCAGACTGATAATGCGATCGTCTGAGCAGCGCAAAGAGCTTAATCGCGGGTCCACGTACATCCATTGCAGGTGAATATCGCGGCCGTTCAGTGCCCGTTCGAGTTCGGCAACGCAGGAATCTCGATCGTCCAGGCCAGCGTGCACGACGGCTAGGCAATACGGCGAGACGTAACGCCGCTGAGAGAGTGCGGTAAGCTCTTCGAGCGCCGCTTGGGCTTGTTCGGGAGCGCCGGAAGTGGCATGGACGTGGCCGAGCGCCGCGAGAATGATGGGAGAACTGGGCGAGGAACTGCGAGCATAGTCCAGTTCCGTCAGGGCTTCGTCCACCATTTCCATCCGCTGATAAATGAGCCCGAGCAGAAAGTGTCCCAAGGCGAAGTTGGAATCCAGCACCAAGGCGCGCCATGCCTGTTCGAGGGCCCCTCGAGCGTCTCCGACAGCAAGCAGTGTCCAGGCGCGTTGAAAGCCGGCCCATTGCGATAGCGGATCGTGAGCGAGAGACGTTTCCACCTGCGCGACCGCCTCTTCGACCCGGCCCTGGCACA